>JANQOC010000388.1 GCA_028279265.1 Hyphomicrobiales bacterium | reverse complement strand
GCCAAGTGAAGATAGTGATCGCTGGCATCATTTTCATCGACATCCAGATAAGTCTTGGCGAGAGCCCACTTGGTCCGCGCGTGTTTTTCTTCCAATCCGGAGATTTTGAGCTCGCCAAGGGCAGTGAGCCGCGTTTGAACCGACTCGAGCCGGCGCCGATGATCGATCTGTTTTGCCCCGAGTTCAGCCTGGACCTGAGCGATGAGATTAAGAAGTCCCCCACGGATTCCGTGTTCATCCCTCGGCGCCAGCAATCCACCTGCTTCCCTGGCTCTGTCGATTGATCTTTCATAGTCTTCGACACGGCCGTGGAGCCGGCCAAGGCAACAATAGACATGAGCCAAATTGCTCAGGGCCCGGACCTGCTCGAAACGGGACAGCCGGCCCGTCCTATGACCGCAAAGGAACTCAAGTGTGTCCCGGGCCTTTCTGATCGCCACTGCATCATTACTTGAAATCCCAAGTTGAGTGTCGAGCCAGGCATCGAAACGCAACAGAGAAAACAAAAATTCCGGACGCGCATCTCGATAAAGATCTTCCTGGTAGATTCTGAAGATGGCTTGAAGGCGTTGCAGCACCTGACCCCTGTCCCGGTCCGGATCGCTTTCCCGGAGGAGATCCAGAAGACATGAAAAAAGGAGAACCGTTTTGCCGCCCTTACCCGCCTCCGAGAATGGACCCAGCGTCGGGCATCCCAAAGCGCCGGGAGACAGGTCCTCGCCTTTTCGGTGCGGAAACGAGAATTCGATCTGATAGCTCCCGGCCTGTTGCAAGGGGACCAGGGTAATCATCACATCATAACGTCCCATTCTCATCAACAGTTCGGCTGAATGGGGATAAGTCTGCGATAGCAAGTTAAACTCACCGGCGCCTGCCGGAAACTGCGGGCGAACCACGGACACAGACAACCATGTTTGCAAACCAAAGCTGTGCAAATCGCGGATAAGAGACTTATGCAGGTCCTGAAACTCTTTAGCATCTACACCGGGCGTGCAAAGCAGGCCGACACGGAGCTTTTTTCCAAAGCTCACACGCTGCGACTCAGTTTGCCACAATTTGCCAATTATCCAGCCGCACAAGGCCAAAACGGCGAGGGAAATGAGGCTGGGTAGAATGCTGGCGGAGAGAAACATGACATTTTTTGTTGAAAAATTTTTCTTTCGCCTAGATTACAAAAAATTTAGGTAATCGTTAGCAGATTGAATCAATTGACTAAATTCACGCAAATTCATAGCAAAGCCCCAACTCCGCCCGATTTGGCCACAAATTTTGACCTTTCATAACAAAATTTGGGCGGGTCTGTCCCCAAAATGAATCGAAATTGGAAAGATCATGGAACCAATTCACTGGGGTGGTACGCATGCCGGCAGGTCAGTTTAAACTTCGTTCGCGGACTAATTCGACATCCGTGAAAACGCACTCTTATTGTGCAATTCTTATTCCCTTCTTAAAGGCAGCACGCTGCTTGTTGACCGTACTTGTCGCCGCGACACTCGCTTCCCTCCTGTTTGCCGCCACACCTCATTCTGCCCTCGCTGCCCAGAGCCCTAACCAGATTGGGGAGAAGGCGCTGAACTTACAAAAAACGCAATTGGTCCGTCCCGGCGATTTGAAATCCGGTGCTTTGCTCTTCAAGTCAACAGCGCCCGGTAAATTTGTACCGGCCCCCTTGCTGGCGACGGATGTCCGGATCGAGATCACCGGGATTGTCGCCCGGGTCAAAGTTTCGCAGCGCTTCTACAATCCCTCCGACGGATGGGTTGAAGGCCTTTATACCTTTCCACTGCCTGAAAAATCGGCTGTCGACACGCTGAAAATGCAGATCGGCGACCGGTTCATCGAGGGCGTCATAAAGGTTCGGGAAGAGGCAAGAAAAATCTATGAAAAAGCGCGAAGACAGGGCAAGAAGGCGAGCCTTGTGGAACAGCAGCGTCCCAACATCTTCACAAATGAGGTTGCAAATATCGGCCCGGGTGAAGCCGTGACAGTACAGATCGAATATCAGCAATCGATCCGTCGAGACGGAAATCGTTACGGTCTGCGTTTTCCCATGGTCGTTGGCCCTCGCTACTTTCCCGACCGCAATCGGGTTGCCGCCTATGTCAGCGACCCGCAAGGGCAATCAGCAGATCCCGAAGATGGCATCCGCATCCATCAGAAGTCTCCGGACTTGCCGGATCCTACCGTGATTGCCGACACGGCCGAAAGCGATTCGGTGGAGAATACGACAACAATTGTTGATGGGAGGACAGACCAGCAAAAGCTCTCGCCGCCCTATATGGACCCGAGAATCGGGAAAATAAATCCACTGTCACTCCAGGTTTCCCTGAAGGCGGGATTTGCGCTTGGAGAAATCAAAAGCGCTCACCACGAGGTTTTCACCCGAAAAACGGATTCCGAATCGGCACTCATCGGACTCAAAGACGGGCACGTCCCTGCAGACAAGGATTTCGAACTGAACTGGTGGGCGGTGCCCGGCGATCAGCCGCAGGCGACTTTATACCGGGAGCACCATGAGGGTAACGACTATGTCCTGGCGATGATTTCACCGCAGAAAATCGATCCCGCAAAAGTGACCCTGCCGCGAGAGGTCGTCTTTGTTATCGACAACTCCGGTTCCATGGCCGGTCAATCGATTGGGCAGGCCAAACGTAGCCTCCTCCTGGCCCTCGATCGCCTGAAAGCCGAGGATCGTTTCAACATCATCCGCTTCGATGACAGTCTGGAACTGGTTTTTGACAAGCCGGTGCAGGCAACAGAGAAAAATATTGAACAGGCGAAGTCATTCGTGTCGGTTTTGACCGCCGATGGGGGAACGGAAATGCTTCCGGCCCTTGCAGCATCGCTCAAAGATCCGGATTCCGAAAACGTGTCGGTGATCCGGCAAGTCATATTCCTGACCGACGGGGCCATTGGCAACGAAGCCGAAATGTTTCGTGAGATTGCCGCCAATCGCGGGCGCTCGCAAATCTTTACGGTCGGTATCGGTTCAGCGCCAAATACCTACTTCATGAACCGGGCCGCTGAACTGGGTCGGGGCGCATTCACTCATATCGGATCCCCGAGCCAGGTCATGAACCGGATGACGGATCTCTTCAAAAAGCTTGAACTCCCGGCCATGCAAAACCTGACCGTCAGCTGGCCCGAAACGGCGGCGGCCGAATTCTGGCCGAATCCGCTACCTGATCTCTATGCCGGTGAACCGGTTATTTTAGTCGCCAAGCTTTCCGGCGTCGACGGTGACCTGCAAGTCAGCGGCACTTATGACGGCCAAAAATGGGAACAGACCCTGTCGCTTGGCACCGCCAAGGTCTCTCCGGGAATTGCCAAGCTCTGGGCGCGTAACAAGATCGCGTCGCTGGAAGCCGACCGCTACCGGCTTGGCAGCCGACAGGAACTGGATAAGAGCGTCGAGCGCCTTGGACTTGCCTATAATCTGGTCAGCCGGCGTACCAGCCTTGTGGCTGTGGATGTGTCGCCTTCACGGGCGCCGGGAGACACGCTTTCAACCCGAAATCTGCCTCTCAACCTGCCCGCGGGCTGGGATTTTGATAAAGTATTCGGCAAGGATCTGCCGACTAGAATTGACAAAAATCTGGTTCAGGAAGCAGAAGTTAAAGCTCTGAATAAGCTTATGAAAGTCGCGGAAAACGGGATCCAGGTTCGCCATTCCGCCAATCCCCTGATGCGAAAAGTGCTCCTGCCCCAGGCCTCCACGCAGTCGGATCAGAAAATTTTGATTGGAATGTTGTGTCTTTTGTTTGCCGCCATGAGCGGAATAACGATATTCTTCTGGCGTCAACTCAGGACCAGTTCCGGAGTTCGCCGCTCAATGACACGGAGACCCATCTCGTGACTCACATGCAGAAGATTTGGATGAAGGCCCTCTCACTCGTACGCAGTTGCAGTCCGGGGGAACGCATCGGACTGGTGGCCATCGTTTCCCTGACGATTTTCGGATTATCCCAGATCGGCCAGGGCCTGTACATCAAGGCGAAAGCCCAGATGGCTCAGCTGCTTTTGGAAAATGCCTGGGAACGGGCCCTTGTCGAGGAAAAAGCGACCAAACCCTGGCCATGGGCGGATACCTGGCCGGTCGCCAAACTCAGTGTGCCACGATTGGGTATGAGCGCTGTTGTCCTCAACGATGTGAGCGGTGAAGCCATGGCATTTGGCCCGGGACATGTTTCGAACACGGCAGAACCGGGGACCACGGGAACTTCCGTGATTGCCGCCCACAGAGATACCCACTTCCAGTTTCTGAAGCACCTGGCCGTCGGCGACGAAATTACGGTAAAAAACAAACTCGGGGAAACCCGGACCTATTCGGTCAAGCGCATGAAAATTGTCCATTGGGATAATTCCGGCATCGATCCTGATGCGGACGGGCAGAACCTGGCCCTGGTGACCTGTTGGCCGTTTGAGACAACCACACAGGGACCGCTGAGATTCGTTGTCGAAGCCGAGAGCCTTCCTGAACTCAAGGCGCCGGAGCGCGCTGCTTCGAAACAGCAGCATCTCTAATCCTGAACATGGCCTCTGCTGAGCTTTAGAGGTCGGGCCAGATTAGGACCCAGAGGTCTTGCTTGGGAAGAGTATTGAATTCCTGTCATGAGTCGGTTTACCTTCGCCGGGAATCAACCCGACAGGCGCGATCCGCAACAACCAAGCCGTGGGAGGCACACCTTATGAGACTCAATGCACCGACAATATTCATATTTCTCATTTCCCTGGTCATTGCCCTTCTGGCCCTGGTTCCCAAATTCGGTGTCCCAATTCCACATTATTTTCCCAATCAGGAATACTGGCTGGCCATTCTGGCATACGCAGTTCTCATGATCGGAAATCTGGTTCGTGGGCTCTAGGCCGTTAAGCCACCTCTATTTTTTGAAGTTTAACTCGGATTTTCTCCACAGCGCAGGCGTCAGGTCGGCGCACGCGGTAATCTGTTGAAGAATCCACCGATGGATGTCGTACTTCTTTTTCAAAAAATAAGAATCAGTTAGCGTCTGGTCCTTCGCCGGGGGCGTCTGAACTGTTGATCCGGTAGATCTCAAAAATGTTTTAACGACATTCAATTGGGTTGGGGGCAAACAATGGTACGACGAGCAAGTCGAAGCAACAGCAGAGGAGATGATTCCGTGAAATTCAGCACACCCAAAGTTTTTGTATTCTTTCTGGCATTATTCCTCGCTGTTCTGGCGGTCGTTGATAAACTCAATATCGTCCCGAATATACCATCTCTCATTATCGATCAGACATTCTGGCTCGCAATCATTGCCTATGGGCTGCTGATGCTGGGCAACGTTATGAAAAGCCTCTGATTGATTTAAGAATTCCATCGAAAACGAAACACTATCTCCGGTGTTTATTTATGAGAAAGACCTGATCCTGGATCAGGTTTTTTTCATTTTCGGATCCTAGAGCGCTGTCCAGACCGCATAAAAGCCGGAAATCGCCAAAATGAGCAGTACGGCGATCTTAAATCCGCCTTCGCTCAGTTTCCGGGACACGATACTTCCCGACCACGCCCCCAGAAAAACAAATGGCAAGAGCTGCAGGGACAGAATCCATGTTGCCTGGGTCATCCCCCCGAGGAAGGCGTGGAGCAGTACGATCACTCCATAAGAATAGGCAAACAGGGTCAAGGTAAGGGACCGGGCTTCCACTTTTGCGACGCCAAGGGAAATGAAATATATCATCACCGCCGGCCCCGGCATGGCCAAAGCGCCACCGAGAATACCCGAAATCACACCGACGGCCAGACCGCTCATTGTCATTGGACTATTGAAATCGAAACGAGCGTCGTTCTGTTCGTTATCGCCGTTGTTTCGAAACTCGCGAATGGCGAGAAAGACCGCCATAAAAGTGATAATGGCACCGGCCACGAGTTTAGCGATCATCACATCAGAATTCAGAAAAAGCCACAATCCAATGGGAAAGCCGATCGTGCTTCCCGCTACGAGAATGAGCAGCGGTTTTTTGGGAGCATGTTTCCACAGCCATGGCAAGAGGACGACGGACAGAGCGAAATTGGCGACTGCAATAATCTGTACGGCCGCCAGAGAGTTGAGCACGACCAGGAAAATGGGAATGGCAAAAATTGCAAACCCGAATCCGGTGGCGGATTGAATCAGTGCCGAAACAAAGGCGACAATCGCCAGAATTATAAAACTGAGAACACTCAAATTATTCGATCCAATATTCTGATCTGAAAAACAACGTGCCACAATATGTTTTTGTGACTGCACCGCATGGTGGAGATCCTGAGCGCTGAATGCAGAGCGGCCGATGACACTTCCAGTGATGCGTCCGGACTAACAGTGATTCCCGGTCGTGTAAACGCAAAGGTTGCGAGTTGCGGGAAGATTACAATTTCAGCAAGGATAAATATTCGAGATTTTCAAGGATAGGCCGCCCCTGTTTTTAGACGGCGATAATCCGCTCATGGAAGCAGCAGGCCAATTAGTAAAAGCAGTGCAATGCCCACCAAAGGTATAACCCAGTTAGATTTTTTATTGTCCGTTCGTGTCGGCATCTGAATGTGCGGCCCCATTGAATTCATACCAGATGCGAAAAATCCTAAATGACGAATTTGGGCGGAACAATTCAACCAATCGCTTAAGGCTTTGGACTGAGAACCAAAGTAGTACAACTTTCGATTAAGTAGACTTCGGATATGATAATCACATGCCCGCACCTGCCCCGTCCCGGCTTAATCGGCTCCAGGCAAATTATCATCTCACCAAAAATAGCAGTTGGAAAAGGGGTCGCGTTTTCTCAGTCTATTTGTCTAGTTGCCAGTAAATCCGGCCGTTATCATCTTGCAGTTGCCGGATATTCTGCCGCTCCGGAGGCGGCGCTCCATCGTCCATAAGACGGCGGATATCATCAAGGACACTGTCACTTCCAGCGAAATAGTTGTGACCATAGAGGTCCGTATCCACATCCGATGCATCGATCGTATCGATACCGTCGGATATAAATATACCTTCGCTGATGTCCCCCAGTCTTGGAAAATCGGTGAAATCGCCGGACGCCTTAAGGGCGCGGTCATTTCGGGACGCATAGAGGGTCACCCTGTCCGCCATGGCCGTGATTTTATCATGTACCTGATGAAAAACACCGGCATCTATGTCCGGGGCTGTCAGCAGGATCTGGTTGAAGCGTGTCTCTTGTCCCTTGAGCTGGAGGTTCTCCATGGCACCAACCAGCACCTGATTGCCCATGGAGTGGGCGACGAGATGCAACTGGTCGATATTGGGCACTGAGGATAGTTTCATCAGGAAGTCTTCCAGGTGAGGCACGGACCATTCCGCGTTCACACCGTCTCGCAGGTAGGAACTTATTTTGCCGGCTGACGGCCAGCTATAACAGAGACAGGCCCCTGAAAAGGACATATCGAATGTCATTTGCGCCGACCGGAAGAGCGCATCCTGAAAAGTGTTGCAATAGCCATGAATAAAGACAAATGCTTCGCGGCTTTTACGCGCTACCTGGAACGCATCAACTCGGCGATAGAAAGTTTGTTCATCGAAATCTTTAATATCCTGAATTTTGAAAAACCGTTCCGGATCGTCAGCCACGCCGATGACATGGTGATACCATTTGGGTTGCTCGACGATACCAACCTCGTGGCTCTTGGGAATGGAAACATGGGCCAGTCCGTGACTCAATTCGCTGTTGGCCGCACGGTCAATACCATAGACTTCGTCCTGATCTGAAGACTTTTCCCGATCCGTCGCATAGAAAACTTCGGCGATGTAATAGTGGCCCTCTTTCTCTGTCCCGGCTTCGTCATCGGCAGATTCCTCTGCAAGAACGTCTTCCATGACTTCCTCTTCGGGAGCGGCACCTGTTTCCATACGATCCATCTGGATCTCCGCCGGCGCTTCAGCGGATTTGCGCGGCTCGGCAACAATCGGTTTACTGGGCTCCTCCTGCTCCCTGGCCGGCTCCGATCCGCCAAAGTGTTCCGGCTGCGGGTCGGGGGGCGAGGGCTCCTGTTCAGAAAGGGGTTCGCCCGGCGCATCTTCGCGCGCGCCGGCCTGCGTTTCAGAGGCGGATTTTTTCTTGCGTGAGATGTCGGCGTCAGACTTATCGCGCTCGACTTCGAAATCACTTTCCGAGGGATCCGGCATCCGCGGCTGTTCCGGCGCCTCGGTCTTTTCCGGCGCTTGTGGCTTTTCCTCGCTTTTTGGTTTGGTCGGCGCCGGTTGCGACTCGGTTGTGGTTTCGCGTTTCCGCGTCCCGACCTTCAACAGGATGTAGAGAATTAAAAGAACAATCGGTGCGACGACAAAGATCACACTTCGATTGGCATGAATAAATCCGAGAATTTCCGCAACTGTAACCATCCCCACCTCCCAATTTGAGAAGAATACCGCAACATTCACCCCAGAGTTGGGGCAAATTTATGAACGCGTTATGCTTATATTTTTTTCTTTGGAAATATTAAAACGTGCCTGTGAAAAAGACAAAATTATTCCGTGATTTGATCGCAATTTCATGGTCCAAAGATCGAGACTCGGGCAGACCTGAAAGAAGTGGCGGAAACATTTTTTTGGACCCATGCGACCTGTTGTTAAATCTTTGAAATGAAGAATCTCATGACCTCCCCCAACTCCAACACCTTGTTTAAGTCGGTTCTGTTTATGGCCACGTTGGGTCTTCTGAGCGGTTCGATTTCGACGTTTCAACCGGAATGGATCAAATCTGCCCTGAACCCGGTTTCCTCAGTATTGGGAATTGATGGCATAGGACTTTTTCCCGGACTGGTGTTCGCATCTATCTTTGCCTTCGGTGTCTGGTATATGGGCAAACCGCAAAGTGGCGGCTGGTCCTTATGCTTGCCCGTCTACCTGACTGCGGTCATCGCCTGGATAGGCGCCGTGCATATCGCACTCTTTATTTATGATGTGCTGGATGATCCCATTTCCCTGCTGCAGTCTTTTGGTCAACCAGGAGCGACAGTTTCCGAAATCGAACAGAGACTGATAACGGGCCTGATTGCGGGAGCCACCGGCGCTTCCATCCTGTTTGCAGGAAGCGCACTCTTTTGTGTGCCTCTAAGATCGCTATGGGGCATTTCAATGGGGTGCTTGATCGGGGCCGGAGCCGGACTGTTGCTCTGGTTCGCTCTCGAAAGCGACCTGGAATATCTCGGACCCTGGCTGTTGTTCGCCATCTGGCAAAGTTCCACAGCCGCCTGGCTTGCGTATCTGTTGAACAGATCGGCAGAAGCAGAAAATTTAAATGAGGTTTAAGCCAGTCCGACGGTCACCAGTGTCAGAAGGCTTCCCGCCATAACAACCAACGACAGTTGGAAGAGCATGAGTTTGAACATGTTTCACCTACGCCATACACAAGGGATGAATTACTGACTGGTAAACTTGCCCAAGGTTGATTAAATAATTCTAAATATCCGATATTTTTAGGTAATTTCGTCTTTGAATGAACATTCGAATTGCCTTAACAGTTTTGAAACCTGATCTATCGTTTCGCGTCCCGCAAACAGATATCTAAAGACCGTCTTCCATGGCCAGAGCTAAAAAATTGGAATCCAAGGGTTTTTCCGAGCAAGCCCAGCCACTGATCGACAAGCACCCCCTTGTCACCGGCAAAACGCCGGCCCGGTTCGTGCCCCATCGGCCCGAAAGGCCGCAGAAATCTGAAGGAGGTATAGCCCTCAAACTGGAATCCGAATTCGAACCCAAGGGTGACCAGCCAGAGGCCATTGGTGATCTGG
The DNA here is from genome assembly GCA_028279265.1 of Hyphomicrobiales bacterium. Lineage (GTDB taxonomy): Bacteria > Pseudomonadota > Alphaproteobacteria > Rhizobiales > CAYWUX01 > JANQOC01. Next base: position 9,023 of record JANQOC010000388.1, on the reverse strand, counting down.
TGGAAGGCATACAACAGGATGAAAAGGATCAGGTGCTTCTTGGTGTAACGGGATCCGGTAAAACGTACACGATGGCCCAGGTCATCCAGCGGACACAGCGGCCGGCCCTGGTTCTGGCGCCAAACAAAACCCTGGCCGCACAGCTCTATGGAGAGTTCAAGAGTTTCTTCCCCGACAATGCCGTCGAATATTTCGTCTCCTATTACGACTACTACCAGCCTGAAGCCTATGTTCCCCGGACCGATACCTATATCGAAAAGGAAGCATCCATCAACGAACAGATCGACCGCATGCGCCATGCGGCGACCCGCGCCCTGCTGGAGAGGGATGATGTTATCATCGTCGCCTCGGTTTCCTGCATCTACGGTATCGGTGCCGTCGAAACCTACACGGCCATGACGTTCCAGCTCGAAGCGGGATCTGAAATATCCCAGAGACAATTGCTCGCGGACCTCGTGGCCTTGCAGTATAAGCGCAACGATCAGGCTTTTCAGCGTGGCACGTTCCGGGTGCGCGGCGATACGGTCGAACTGTTTCCCGCACACCTCGAAGATTGGGCCTGGCGATTTTCCATGTTCGGCGATGAGATTGAGGCGATCACGGAATTCGACCCCCTGACAGGGCAAAAATCCGGGGAAATGGAAATCGTCAAGATTTACGCCAACTCCCACTATGTCACCCCTAAACCAACGCTGAAGCAGGCCATCAAGGGAATCAAGGTTGAGCTTAAACAGCGCCTGGGGGAAATGAATGCGACAGGAAAGCTCCTGGAAGCCCAGCGCCTGGAACAACGCACCATGTTTGATATCGAGATGATCGAAGCAACAGGGAGTTGTGCCGGCATCGAGAACTATTCCCGTTACCTGACCGGCCGCAAACCCGGGGAACCGCCACCGACTTTGTTTGAGTATCTCCCCGATAACACGCTGGTATTTGTCGATGAAAGTCATGTCACGGTTCCCCAGGTTGGTGGCATGTTCCGTGGCGACTATCGCCGCAAATCCACCTTGGCGGAATTCGGCTTCAGATTACCGTCATGCATGGACAATCGGCCCCTCAAATTTGAGGAATGGAACGCCATGCGGACGAATACGGTCTATGTCTCGGCCACTCCCGGGGGCTGGGAGCTGGAACAGACCGGTGGTGTCTTCACGGAACAGATCATCCGTCCGACTGGGCTGATCGATCCGGAGATCGATATTCGACCCGCCAGCACCCAGGTCGATGACCTTCTGGACGAATGCCGGACAATCGCCGAAAAAGGCCAGCGCGTCCTGGTCACGACACTGACCAAGCGCATGGCGGAGGATCTGACCGAATACGCCCACGAACAGGGGATCCGCGTCCGGTACATGCATTCGGACATCGACACATTGGAACGCATAGAGATTATCCGCGACCTGAGACTTGGCACGTTCGATGTCCTCATCGGCATCAATCTATTGCGCGAGGGTTTGGATATCCCGGAAGTGGCGCTCGTGGCCATACTCGATGCGGACAAGGAGGGTTTCCTGCGTTCGGAAACGTCGCTCATTCAGACCATTGGCCGGGCCGCCCGCAACATTGACGGCCGCGTCATCCTCTATGCCGACGGCATGACCGGCTCCATGGAACGGGCGATTGCAGAAACCAATCGACGCCGCGAAAAGCAGGACAAATATAACAAGGAAAACAAGATTACACCGGAGTCGGTGCGCAAGAATATCAGCGACATCCTGTCCAGTGTTTACGAACAGGATCACGTTACCGTCGATGCCGGTTTCTCCGAGGAAGGACATCTGATCGGGCATAATCTCGAAGCCCATATCGAGGACCTGGACAGCCGTATGCGTGAAGCCGCGAGCAATCTTGAGTTCGAGGAAGCGGCCCGTCTTCGCGATGAGATCAAGCGGCTGCAGGAAACGGAATTGCTTGTGACCGACGATCCGCTCGCCAGGCAGAGTGCGATTGAAAGCAGTGCCGGCAAGTTTGAAAATGACGGCAAAGGTAAATCAAAAGGGCGCTCGTCGGGCGGGCGTCCGGGAACGCGGACCTACAAAAAGAAAGGCACCCGGGTCAGTCGACGGCGTTCCCGATAGTTCCCCCTGCAACGTTATATTTCCTGAACCGAAACCAGAGCGGTGTAGATCTTCGAGACCGCCTGTCCGCGATCATCGAGATTGACTTTCAATCGCAGGACACGATTGCGTACATTGCCACCGATCAGAAACAAATGCCCTGCCGCCTCATCGATGCCGGTGACAATATCGCAGTGGGAGCGGAAATGGTCTCCCCCGGACTTATAATGCTGTAAAAGTTCCGGGTAATTCCATCCCGCGGTTTCCATGCGGCCTTTGAACAGCAGATCGCCGATCTGCGGCCGCACTTCATCAATCCCGTAAGTTTTCAGACCGGGAAGATTTTCGGCGCGATTTTTGACCCCTTCCATCACATAGCGGTAATGGGCCGGTGAGTAAGGAAAACGATCCGCGCATCCGGCCTGGCGAAAACAATGGGAAATGAAGGCCCCGGACCAGGCCCAGCGCGTGTAATTGCGCCATTCATCACCGCCGTCAAACACCCCAAATCGGAAATAAGACCAGACACGTTCACGAAATCCCGGTGAGCTGCCGTCGCCCTTGGAGGCGTGAGCCTGCTCTGCGATCTGGATCTGCGCTTGCGAATCATCGCTGTCGACATACTGGCACCCGAAATACCACCACTCCTCCGTTGCGATCCGGGCGACGGACGCGCCCAGGGCGTTTGCGGTTTCTTCAGGTTTTAAAAATTGTTGAGACAATCTCGACACTCCCCGGGGGTTTTCAATTCTGCAGCGGTTTCCGAATGGGACCGCGGCCAAACTATCAGCGGCGCGCATCGAATAAAAGCCCGGAGCCATGAGAATTTTCCGTTATTTTTGAACGACATATTCGTTCATCAAATTTCAAGAACAAAGTTCCCAAATTGAACAAGAAGATGTGTATGTTTGTGTCTGGCAGGTCGGCTGTTAAGGACAATATTCTCGTGATTGGTACAATTAGACCGATATTTCCGGTTTCGGTAAGGAAACTTGTGAGGCTGCAAATATTGGCATTCACTGCATTTTGCTTTGGATGTACGCAGCCGGATTTGAACCTGCCCCCCGTGAGCCAGACCGGTGATGTCACCCTGACCGCAACTGTAGGCCTCAAGGGCAAAGGACAATTTCCCACCGGCAGCCAGGTGATTTTATCTCTGAACCGTATTTCCGGTTCTGCCGATCCGGCAACGGCGCTCGCCGGAGATGTCCTGCATCTCTCGCAGCCCGACCGTAACATCCGTGTCACGATTCCCCTGGACAAGAGCAAGATTGCGGTTTGCAAATCCAAGAAAACATGCGCCATCACGGTGCGCGTCATCCAGAACGGCAAACTCCTCTACAAAAACAAGCGGCCCACACCCTATCATTTGGGACAGGAGAGTGTCGGGATCTGGGTCAACGCCGTTTCGTAGCCCATCGGCTTGAGGACAGTCCGGCACTCACAATCGATCACACGGCGTTTATTTGTCCTTCGCGACAGCGAATGATAATTTCCAATCCTGACAACACCCTATTCCGGAATTGAGGGGAGACCCGCGTGCTTTACCCTATGCTGCGCTTATCGACACTTCTGATAGTGGTTCTTGCTTTTGCCTTCGCCGCCGCACCGGTAAGCGCGCAAAACCAGAAACGTCCGGGAATCAAAGCGCCCCAGTGGCAGATTTCGGAATGGATCAACTCCAAGGGCACAAATGTCGATCAGTTACGGGGAAAAGTGATTGTCGTTGATTTCTTCCAGCTTTGGTGCCCGGGTTGTAACAAGTTTACCATTCCGCTCATGGCGCAATATCAAAAAACCTTTGCGAAGGAGATTGCAGCGGAAAAACTGGTGTTTGTCAGTATCCATACGGTTTTCGAGGGACACAAATATCAGAATTTAAAACGGCTCAAGAGCTTTTTGAAACGCAAGCGCATAACGCATCCGGTCGGCAACGACCGCCACGTCAACGGCGACCGAATTCCCCAGACCATGCGCAGCTATCAGACACGCGGCACTCCGGAAATCGCCATGATCGACAAGGAAGGATATATCCGTTTCCAGAAGTTCGGGTATTTCGAGCCCGAATTCGGAGAGAAAGTCATCCGCGCGCTCCTCAGCGAACCCTTTTCGAGCTGAAATATATTTTCCAAAAGCTGAATTGCCGAAAACTCAACGTCGCAACTGGGTGAGAAAGGGATTCGATTGTCTCTCGTCGCCCAAGGTGCTTCCAGGGCCGTGGCCGCAGATAAAACTGACATCATCGCCAAGGGGAAGCACTTTATTTTCAATAGCACCGAGAAGCGCATCGGTATCGCCATAGGGGAAATCCGTACGCCCTATAGATCCCTGAAACAGCACATCGCCCACCAGGGCGAACCTGGCCTCTTTATTGTAATAGACCAGACTTCCGGGTGAATGTCCGGGGCAGTGAAGAATTTCAAAATCCATATCGGCCATGTGCAGGATTTCACCTTCATCCAGCCACTTGTCGGGTTGGACATTCTGGGCACCCTGCAGACCGTATTCCCGTCCCTGGGCTTCCAGACCATTGAGGAGAAACTCGTCATCTCTGTGGGGTCCCTCGATCTCAACACCGAGTTCTTCCCGCAGTTCCTTTGCGCCGCCTGCATGATCGATGTGACCATGGGTCAGAACGATCTTCCTGACCTCCATGCCACATTCCTTGATTGCCGAAAGAATGCGATCGACATCTCCGCCGGGGTCAATCACGACACCGTTTTTAGTGTCTTCATTCCATATGAGCGTACAGTTCTGTTGGAAAGGTGTTACGGGGAGAATGGCGGCCTGAATTTTGGACATGAAGTACCTTTAATGGGGTTCCACAAATGAATCGAGCAATTCTTGCAATAACCTTCCCCGGAAACGAGTAATGACTTTAATTAACACACTTAAGTCATTCAATCTTCAACAATAATACGTGTTCTTGCCACATTGATTAATTAATCAATTGAACATGGGAACTCGGAATTCAAAAATTTCGTAATTCAGAAAATTACGAAAAGAAGAAAATTTCCGAACCTTTCCCATGCTGGACAGCTCACCAGGATTTGTTTTTGGGCTAACCAAACCAAACTTTTGAAGGGAAGTTTACAATGCGCCAAACTGGCACGATTAAATTTTTCAATCAATCACGCGGTTATGGATTCATCAAACCCGATATCGGGGAAAGCGACGTGTTCGTGCATGTCACGGCCCTCGAAAAATCCGGATTATCGGAACTGGGTGATGGAACAAAGGTTGTCTTCGATACCCAGGACGACAGTCGTGGCCGGGGTAAACAGGCGATCAATATCGAACTCGGATAAAGAGACTGCTGGTTCCCCCCGATGATCTCTAGAATCGCCCCTGGTGTCAGGCTTCTGGCCGCGTGAAATTGAGGGCGGTTCCGAAAAATCACAAAACTCCGTCCGGTCGATCGCAAACTCAAATCTGGGATTGACCGGCGGAAGTCCGCAATTCCGGACGATTTTCTCCTCCCAACAATCAAAATTCCCCATTCCGTATTCGGATGATCCAGTGAATTATTCGCTGTGAGGCCCGTTCTGCCGCCAATTTGTGACTTGTCGGCCACAAACCTGTTTACACCACAGGGGCAAATGCCATTTGCAACTCGTATCCCAAACTGTTCACCTTTATAATGGCAACAAATTCCGCAGGTTGAATGTATTGAAGTAACGGAGAGTTTGGAGATCCCGAACCATGTCTTGCAGAACCTTATTGAGCGTAATTTTCTTCGCCATTGTCGCTGGTCTATTGAGCCCGACCTATTTTGCGCAAGCGTTTGCCGCACCGTTTCAGGTGACATCTGCCCCGACAGTTGTGTCAGGTGAGACAGCCCTTGAAAACTTTGTCATCAGAGTCGTCTCCGATCCCAAGGAACACAAATATCCTCCGGCGAAAAACAGCCGCGTCAAAAAAATTCTGAAATCGCGCCGTAATTGCAAGGGACATGTCTTCGAAGTCAATCACTATGGCAAATCGGGAATTGAACTCGCGCGGGAAAATCTGAATAAATATGTCGCTGAATTGCAGAAAAAGTCACCGAGAAAGAAAATTCGCGTCATCGAAGATGAGCCCCGCTGTTATAAATTTCTCGACCTCATTCTTTTTGATGAATGGACGTGCAAAATTGAGGCCGCAATTTGTCAATAGAAAACGAAATCTCACAATTGATTTAGTCAGGTAATTCGATGAGTACATTTTTTGCGCTGCTGCTGAGTCTCGCAGCATATACGGGAACTGTTGTCGTCGCCAACTGGACGCAGACCCTGCAGGATTCGCCCTTGAGCTACGACATTTACAGAGCGCTCTCGATTCTATCCAACAATTACGCATTGGAATTTGGGGTTCCGGCACCCTTTCACTGGGGCGTCGGTGGGTTGGTCCTCGTGCTGCCTGCGTTCATCTGTTTCTGGATTGTCAAAAACGCGCTGAGATAATCGTCCGGACCTGAACGGGCCGGCTTTGCCCTCGAAGAAATTCCGTCTGCAGAAACCTGTCGGTCACTTTCCCCGGTACACGGACCCTCGCGAATGCAACACCTCTTCGATGGCCTCGGTGAACGGCTTGCGCAGGGCGACATCGCGGCTGAGATCGACATCAAGCATATTGGCGGCTCCCCGGATAATCTCACCAACTTCGGCATAGAGCGCCAGAGATTTTTCTGGATCCATAAGAATTCTGTTGACGTCGTGACAGAGTATGGGGGCATGGCGCCAGTTGGACGGGCTGAAATCCCGGGGGAACAGTTTCAACCTTAATACGTAAAGGAAATGAAACCTGAAATTCTCAAAAATTGAATCAATCTCGTGGGCATCCCGGAGCAGGCGGAACCGAAGCATGGCAAGGGCTGAGGTATAATAGGGCTCCAGTGCGTGATCCGGATTGAAGATCCTCAGAGGAATGAGATCCCTCAGATCCCGCAACCGATCGATGACATCATGAGGGCGGGCCAAAAACATGGATGAGAAACACTGAATTTGGTCACGAATGTGGACGATACGGTCGGAATCAAGTCGGGTCTGCCGGGAAAACTCACCTTCACGAATGTCATAGTAAATACGTTCCGTCGTCCCGTTGAGGACCATGGCCCGGTAAAATTCAGCCAGCCGCCGGTTGAACGGCAACAGGCTGAGGATGTGTTCCTCAGAAACCGTTGTCTGACTATTGCTCGCCCTGATGATATTTTCGATGATCCGCTCATCCCGGGTCACCACAATCTTCACCGGCACAAGAATATCCCGGCCGACCAGATTCTTGCGGTTGGCAAAGATAACCGTCGATGTCTGGCAGCCATTAACGATCTGATAGTCGAAAATTCTGAGATTCGGGCCCGCGCTCTCATGATCCCGGCAAACAATCGTAATGCCGTTATTCAGGAGCGGAAAAATAGTGGCGTCATCGCGATTAAGGGTTTCGTTGATTCCGGAGTTCACCGGATTGTTGATTCCCTGAAACCCGCGCACGTTCTCGATAAATACATTGCGGTTGATACGATCAACCATGGGATGACTGATAATGTTAAGCAGGTCATCGACCAGAAGGGCTCCCAGGAAGGCATGGGCGACACCCGCGGTTTGCGGCAGCTCCCGCAACCTGTAGGAATGGACCTCGCTCATATTGCGTCTCTGCAGATTGCGTTTCAGGTCGATGAAATCGCGGAAATCTACGGGAACGAACTGAACCTCTGAAAAAAGCCCGGTTTTTTCCAGCAAATCTTCTGCCGATATGATACTGCCCCGAAGCACTTCGTCGCCGACCCACTGCCCCGTGGAAACATAGTAAAGCTGAACCGCCGGCCGGCCGGACCGCAGCCACTCGGAGCGCTCGAAAATACTCTGTTTCAGATCGAAGGCGTGCAGCACGGCGTCATTCACGGGGCCCCGCAGGTCATTCTGGAAAAAACGCAAAACCCCCATGGCGAAGGAATCCATTTTTTGCGCACGAAATTCCCTGTCCATGGTCGCCTGAACAAAAACAAATCGAACATCGAGCACACGATCCTCCGATATAATGCGCTCAAGCTCTTCAATTGTTGAAATGATCTGATTATTTACGACGATGGCTATTCCATCGAGCCCGATATCGTTCTGGCCATCGACAAAGACGTCCCGGGCATTGTAATCGTTGCGGACGGTTCTGAGAACGACGGTATCGACGGCGCACTGGGCGAACAATCGGGGTTTGTTCGGTTCGGTTATCTTCCTTTTGCGGCTATAGTCTTGCAAAAATTGATCAACAACTAAATCCATACCCCGTTTCAACGCCATATGACTACCGAACCAACACCAACAAATTCAATTTGAACAAAATATTTTAATACCCTTTTGAACCGCTATTGTCACGTCAAACAGGTGTAATCAATGCCATCTTGATGCCGCTAAATTAGCAAATTCTGCCGCCTGGCCATAGCCAATCAGGCGAACCGGACAACCAAGACACGGGGAAGCACTGCGGATACGATAGCGGAACCTGTACGAAAACTGGAATTCATTCAGATACTTGTTTAGATAGAGCCGGCCTATGGATTGAGAAACCGGCAAAGGTTTCTAACGCAGGTCGAACGACTATAAGCTGGAGAGCGAAGTGACAAATAATTTACAGGCGATTTTAACTCATATTGATCAAAATACCGATGAGGCTCTGGACCGGCTGTTTGAGCTCCTGAAGATTCCCAGCATATCAACGGACCCGGAATATTCCGGCCATTGCCAGGAAGCGGCCGAAACCTGCCGCAGGTTTCTTGAGGAGATCGGATTCGAAGCCCAGGTTTGCCCGACTGAAGGACAGCCCATGGTGCTCGCGCACTGGAAAAGCGATGAAACGGCAAACAAGCCGCGCCTCCTTTTTTACGGCCACTATGATGTACAGCCCGCGGATCCGCTCGACCTCTGGCATACACCTCCGTTCGAACCGCATCTCAGGGAAGACCCGAAAAACGGACAGGTTATCATTGCCCGTGGC
>JANQOC010000350.1 GCA_028279265.1 Hyphomicrobiales bacterium | reverse complement strand
CGCTCGACATTGCCGCTGGACAAAGCCCGCAATATGGATCGATGTTCTTTTACGGATTTGTCGAGGCTCTGGCGCAATCTCAGGGTAGTCAACTGCGCGCGGTGGGCCTGATCGAACAAACGGTTGACGATGGTCGCCAGTCTGCGGTTACCGCTCAAGCGAATGAGTTCCCGGTGAAATCGGTCGTCATTCGCTGCCCATTCCTCGAGATTTTGGCTGACCAGCGCTTTTTCCATCTCGTCTGTTGCCTCGGAAAGGATCGACAGATCATCGGAACTCGGCTTTTGATTTGCAACTTCACCGGCGGCAATAGGGTCCAGGGCGGACAGCAGCTGATAAATTTCCCGGGCATCGCTATGGGAGAGAGGTAGAATTCGCGCCCCGCGTCTCGGTATCAGCTCGATCAACCCTTCGCTCTCCAACTGACGCAATGCCTCGTGGACGGGGGTACGGCTGGCGCCAAGGCGAACGGCCAGTTCCGGTTCCGACGCAAGGGAACCCGGCGGCAGTTCGGCCTCCAGAATTTCACGTTTTAATTTCTGATAGATTTCCTCGGCAATACTGGTTTTTCTTGTTTTTGCCATGGGTTCAAAGGTCCGTTTAAATCAGGCTATCTCAGATTTAGGGTCCGCATGCAAAACAACAATACTGTCGTCTTCCGATTTCAGTGACGGGTAGAATGTCCGAACGAGCGGATCATGTCCCGGAATAATATGATTCGCGCTATCCCCCAAATCATACAGCTTCCGATAGCCTCTCAAAACATTCTCCATATCGACAACAATCGGAAACGGTTTCTGTTTCTGAAAATTCTCATAATAATGGGCCGTATCAGAAGCCAGGACCACCCACCCGCGGCGCGTCTTCACGCGTACCGCCTGCAATCCGCGGCTGTGCCCGCCAACAAGGTGTGTTTCCACGCCGGGTGCAATTTCCCGCACACCCTCGGCGAAATCGACACGGCCTGAATACAAAGCCAGCACGGCATCGCAGATATGCTCACCTGTAAATGGCATTCTCATATGATCGTGACACATGCAGGGGCCGGTGGCATAGGCCATTTCCGCCGCCTGCAGATGCAGCATCGCATTGGGGTAGCTTTTCAGGTCTCCGGCATGATCGTAATGGAGATGGGTCAGTATGACCGTCTGAACACCCGTGGAACTGACGCCAAGTCCCTCAAGCAGATCGGCAGGATGATGGATCAGCGCTCTGTCCCTGCGTTCGGCTTCCTCACGATCATAGCCGGTATCAACGACGATTGACTGATTACCGTTCTTCAGAAGCCAGATGAAATAATCCATGGGATGCGGGGAGACATGATCATCGTCCATGATGAAGCTGTCAGAGCGCGTACGCTCATTGCGCTCTGCATATTTCAGGGCATAGACTTCCCACTCATCGCTCATAGACATTTCACTTTAATATTGACCAGGTTTTGAATATCGACCGGATATTTGGACCCGGAATTGCAATCCGCTACCGGGTCACTTAAGATAAATATGTACGCATTATTGTATACATTGTCAAATTCCTTATAGTTAATTCGGAATTGGAAACGATACAAGCACTGCCAGTATAAACAATTGTAATGGGGATTTTGGGACATTTAAATGGAAAAGGTAAGTGCATACTTTCAAACATTGTCATTGGTAAATTGCAACGAGAAATGTGTGTCAAAGGTTGAGATAGGAATATGACGGATTTGAAAATCGGCGTCATCGGCACGGGTTATTTCAGTCAGTTTCACTATGATGCCTGGTCCAGGCTCGACGGTACTACTGTCGCGGCAATTTGTTCCCTGGATAAAGACCGGTCCCGGGAGGTTGCAGACACCTATGGCATTGAACTTGTCTTCGATGATTTTGAAAAAATGCTTAACGAAGCCTCCATTGATCTCCTGGACATCGCTGCTCCCCCGCAAACCCATGCCGAGATTACAGCGAAGGCCCTCAATCTGGGTATTCCGACGATATGCCAGAAACCTTTCACGACATCCCTGAACGAGGCCCGTAGACTTGTCGACCTGTCGGAGCAAACGCAGACCCCCCTCTTTGTCCACGAAAACTTTCGCTTCCAGCCCTGGTACATGGAGATTTTCAGACAATTGCAGAGCGGTCGCATCGGACAAGTTTACCAGATATGTTTTCGGCTTCGCCCGGGCGACGGGCAAGGCCCCCGCGCCTATCTGGACCGCCAGCCCTATTTTCAGACGATGGAACGCTTCCTGATCCATGAAACCGCAATCCACTTTATCGATGTCTTTCGCTACCTGATGGGACCTGTGAGCTCTGCTTTCGCGTCACTCAGACGGTTGAACCCGGTTATTGCCGGCGAAGATGCGGGATATGTCATTTTTGAATTTGAAAATGGTACCGTCGGTCTTCTGGATGGCAACCGCCTGGTCGACCATTCGGCCCAGAGCGCCCGCCTGACCATGGGTGAGATGATGATCGAGGGATCGAAAGGTGTGATCTCGCTCAACGGCGATGGTGAACTGCATTTTCGAGAAGCTGGATCCGCTGCGGTATCACCCATTGACTACACGTGGCAGGATCGGGGATTTGCCGGCGATTGTGTCTATAATCTGCAGAAAACCGTTATTGATGCCGTATTGTCCAAGTCGTCCCTCGAAATTTCCGCCAAGAATTATTTGCACAATCTGATGGTTGAAGAGGCGATTTACCAATCCCATGAAAACGGCCGAAAAATTTTCTTAACCCCGTAAGAATTCTTAACTCCGCAAAATTAACGCAGTTCCGTCTGTCATTTTTTCAGCCAGGCCACATGGTAATGGAAGAGCTGCGACCCGTCAGCGGTAACACAGCAGCAACGGGATTTTCAGGCGTCCAGAAGTTCCCAGCCCTGGGGTTGTTTGAGGCTGACCCAGTCCGCGGTTTTCGCATCAAAATCCAGGTAGTGATCCGTCTGGAGATGCAATTGAAACGCATTCCTGTCCCGATAGAATTCATACAGGAAAAAACGCGTCGGATTCTCGGGATCCTGGCAGACATCAAACCGGGAACATCCGGGCTCGCGCGAAAGAGAGTTCTCGGCCTGTGCAAGCACCGCCGATTTGAATTTGTCGGCAAACTCGGCATGGGTTTCAAACAAGACTGTTACAACGTGCATTCATCGCTCTTTCAGTTTCAGGAGGGAAATTTTTCATGCAGATTGGCGACCTGATCTTCGGTCAAAAACCGCGTCTGACTGTTTCTCAGCATCAGGAACAGCTTCGCCGTTTCCTCCAGTTCCTCGGTGGCATAGACCGCATCCCTAAGGGATTTACCGGCGACCACCGGACCGTGATTGGCGAGCAGGACGGCGTGATGATCGGATGCCATTTCCCGGACCGCGCGGGCGAGATCCAGATCACCCGGGGGGAAATAGGGGATAAGCGGCAGCTTGCCGATTTTCATGACATAGTAGGCCGTAATCGGCGGCAGCACATTGTTCGGGTCAATATCGCCGAGGCAACTCACGGCAACGGAATGGGTTGAGTGGAGGTGAACCACGGCCCCGGTCGGGGGTCGTTCCTCGTACATGGCGATATGAAGGAAGGTTTCCTTGGTCGGCGGGTCACCGGATAAATGATTGCCCTGCCCGTCGAGTTTCGAAATTCTGGCCGGATCGATCTCTCCCATGGTCGATCCCGTCGGCGTCATCAACCATCCCTCTTCCAGACGGACACTGATATTGCCGGAACTCCCGAATGTCAGACCGCGGTCAAATATGGACTTTGCAAGTTTTGCAATATCGTCGCGAAGTTTTGTTTCATTCCCTTGCAATTGACTCATGAGAGGTACCCGAGCGCTTTTTCAAAAAAATCGACACTACCAAAATTTCCGGATTTGAGGGCCAAGGCCAGCGGGGTATCATCACAGGTCTCGCACCAGGGGACTCCGGGATCAATTTCCGGCCCAATCTTCAAAGCTTCAACCCCTAGGGCCGTGACAATAGCCCCGGAGGTCTCGCCGCCGGCGACAATGATTTTCCGCCGTCCTTCCGATGGAAACTGTGGAGCGATTTCCGCAAACACGTTTTCAATCATCGAACCGGCTTTTTCACGACCATATTTCTCCTGAATAGCGGATACATCTGCAGGGCTCGAAGACGAAAATATGACAATCGGTGTTGCCGGGTTCTGTGACCGGCTCCACTCGAGAATTTTTTCCGCTAAGTTTTGACCGTCTGCGATCTCGTCCGGATCGATCTGATACATGGGCCACTTATCCGATACATGTTCGAGCTGCCGCCGTGTCGCCACGGAACAACTGCCCGAGAATATGACGGCGCCTCCGGAGACCGCTGGAAATGAAGGCGTCTGGTTTTCCTCCAGCCAACCCTTTCGGCGGAAGTTTTCCGGCAGACCGAGCGCAACCCCCGACCCGCCTGTAACGAGTTTCAGATTTTCCGCAGCCCGGCCGATTACCCGCAGGTTCTCATCATCGATGGCATCAACGACCGCGTAGCTGTTGCCGGATTCCCGTAATTGCGCGAATGCCTCTTCGACAGCTTCGTGGCCCCGCACGACGGTGCGATAGGGAACTAGTCCCACGTCCTTCGCCGATTGCCGGTCCATGAGTCGAACCAGGTTCGAGTCCGTCATCGGTGTCAGCGGATGATCTTTCATGGAACTTTCAGACAGGAGAACATCTCCAACGAACAGGTTGCCGTTATAGATCGTGCGCTCATTTGTCGGGAAAGCCGGGCAGACAATGCTCACACCCGCATCAAGAGCGTTCAGCAAAGCATCGGCCACCGGGCCAATGTTTCCCTCTTGGGTCGAGTCAAAGGTGGAGCAATATTTGAAAAACACCTGCTTGACGTCGAGGGACTGCAACCAATCCAATACCTCCACGGACTCCTGCACGGCCTCCGAGACAGGGTTTGTTCTCGTTTTCAAGGCAACGACAATGGCATCTACGGCCTCCAGGTCCATGGGCTGTTTCGGCACGCCAATGGT
>JANQOC010000326.1 GCA_028279265.1 Hyphomicrobiales bacterium | reverse complement strand
AATTGTTTCCGTAACTTGATAAAAATACGGAGATTCCGTGGAAAGTTGCCATTCAGTGATTGCCCAATCCGATGCGACACGGAATGCTTTGTGAGAGATCAACGGTTGATTCGGTAAGGGTATGGCGGAACCACTCAGAGCTATGCGAGATCCAGCAGAAACAATTGCTGCGCGTAAGATTGCGGCAGAGGCCGCCGGGCGTAATCCGTCTGTCGAAAAGCCGCCATCGAAAGCCCGGACTGTCGTGGGCGATATCTTTGCACTGATTGCGATGGCGACGATTTCCCTGGCTGTGGCCACCGGATTGATTGTCGAGTTCGGAATGGGCCTGATTTCGGCCGGGCTCATTGCCACCAGCCTGTTCTTTGTTCTTCTTGTCGTGCATGCACAAATCCGGCGCGCCCGACATGTCCAGTCGCGTATGAACGCAATGTCCCATGAATTCGAAAGCAATAAAAGGCAACTCCTTGAGATCAGAGATACACTGAATCAATTTCAGAGCAGTGCCGGATTGTTGCAGGGCGTTCAGGAAGTCGAAGCGAAACTTGGGGGGAAATCCCTGGCTCAACTGTTGAGCATGTATGACAGTTCCGATGAAAAGCTGAAGGCACAAATTGCCATATTGGAGCAGCAGATCCTGGCGTTGAAAGACGAAATGAGCCGCGAGCATCACAGTCTTCGTGACACGTTCGGTTCTGAAATCAACGTTCTCGAAACACTCATCAAACAGGTGACCGAGAACATGGCCGACAATCGCGCTGTTACTTCCAGCGCTGCGGCTGACCTCGATTCGCACACCATCGGTATCGAATTGCCGGGACAATCGAATCCAGCGGCAGGCATTAATCCGACCGCAAGTTCGGATATCGACGCCCAGGCGCAGGCCCGGCTTGCCGCCGACGCCAATGCCATTCTGTCGGCATTCAGCAAGTTTGAAAACAGGCAGGATTTGCTGGATACCGTGCGCAAGTCGATTGAGAGTAATAAAATTGATCTCTACATGCAGCCCATCGTGGCTCTGCCGGATCGCAGTGTCCGCTACTACGAGGTACTGACCCGGCTGCGAACTGAAATGGATGAAACGGTCCTACCGACGAACTATATTCCCGTGGCTGAAGAAGCCGGCATGATGCCGCTGATCGACAATGTTATGCTGTTTCGCTCGGTCCAGGTCGTCAGTCGACTGGCCCAGCGTGGGAGTACGCGGGCCCTGTTCTGTAATATTTCACCGCATTCCTTGCTGGATCCGGACTTCTTTCCCGAATTTATTGCGTTCATGGAGCAGAACACGTCACTGGCCGACAAGCTGATTTTTGAGTTCAGTCAATCCATCGTCAAACAGTTCGGGGCTATTGAACTGGAAAGCCTCGCCACGCTCACCAAAAACGGATTCCGGTTCTCCCTTGATAAGGTCGAAAAACTCGACCTGGATTTCGCCGGTCTGCATGCCAACGGATTTCGATTTCTAAAAGTCGATGCAGCGATCCTGTTGGAAGGTATGGAAGAAGCCGGATCTCCTATTCATGCCGCTGATTTCAGCCATTACCTCCACCGGAATGGTCTGGAACTAATCGTCGAGAAAATCGAAGACGAGGCGACATTGACCCGGCTGCATCCTTATAAAATTGCTTTGGGACAGGGTTTTCTGTTCTCGGAACCCAAACCTGTGCGTCCGGAGATTTATGGGCAACCGCGCATCGCCAATCGTTCGGAACGTGCCGCCTGACCGGATCCCCTCCTGCCGGTAAACCTCCCATGAAATGCAGATCTTCGGGAATTATCGGCTTGATTATCCCGACTATTGTCATTAGTTCAGTCCCATGAATAAAAAAACCGATGCTGTCCCCGCGCGCATACCTTTCATCGAATCCGTAAAAGAACTTAGAGACCGGTATGATGTCTGGTTGTGCGACATCTGGGGGGTCATCCACAATGGAATTGCCAAAAACGACTCCGCCGTCGAAGCCTGCCGGACTTTCAGGTCGGCAGGAGGCGTGGTTATCCTCATCACCAATGCGCCGCGTCCAAAAAGCGCGATCTATCCGCAATTTGAGGCCATGAATATTCCGGATGATTGCTATGATGAAATCGTAACGTCCGGCGATGTCACGCGTAATCTACTTTCCCAGTATTCGGGCAAAAACGTCTATCATCTGGGGCCTGAGCGGGACCTGCCGATTTTTCATGGGATAGATGTCAATCTTACGCCATTGAAACAGGCGGATGTCATTTTGTGCTCGGGCTTGTTCGATGACGACACGGAAACCCCGGAGGATTATCGGGCGCAGTTCACGGAAATCATGGGACTCGGACTTCCCATGATATGTGCCAATCCGGACCTGGTGGTCGAACGGGGTGACAGGATCGTTTATTGCGGTGGGGCACTGGCACAACTTTACGAAGAACTGGGTGGGACCGTGGCGCTTGCCGGCAAACCCCACGCACCGATTTACGAGAGGTCCCTTTCGCTCGCCGGGCAAAGCCTCGACAAAGAGGTGAGACAGGACCGCGTCCTCGCTATCGGGGACGGTTTAAAAACCGATCTGGCCGGAGCTCACAATGCCGGGCTGGATGCCTTGTTTATCATCAGCGCCATTCACTTTGACTTGTCCAACGAAAACGAGTTGGGGCCGTCTATTGACACGATATTTTCCGATTCGGAAGCCAGGCCTGTGGCAGTACAGCGACGACTGAACTGGTAAACCTGCAATCGATCAGCCTCATTGCGGACCCGATTTAGGGGACCGTGGAATCCGGCATCAGTATTACAATGCTATTGCCGTTCCCAGCATTTATCCTGACAATACCGAGACGGCATTGAGACGGCATCGAGACGATCCCGAAACTATCAGGAGGACCCCCATGGATCTGGGAAATTTTTCACTCAGCCTGTCCGTCAAGGACATTACAGCTTCTCGCGAATTTTATGAAAAACTTGGGTTCCGTGTATTCGCCGGGGAACAGGATCAGGGATGGCTGATCATGAAGGGGAAGAATTGCGTGATCGGACTGTTTCAGGGAATGTTCGAAAAGAACACGTTGACCTTTAACCCAGGTTGGAATGATAAAGGTGAAACGCTCGATTCATTTGAGGACATTCGGGCGATACAAAATCGTCTGAAGTCCGAAGGACTGAAGCTCGAAACAGAGGTCGATGAAACAACCACCGGGCCCGCGAGCTTTATGCTGCTGGATCCCGATGGTAATCCAATTTTATTTGATCAGCACGTGTAGTTTGCCGGTCCCGACTGTGAGGCCTGGAATGGCGCAGGAGGGCTTCATTCCAGGATTTTGGCAAAACGATATAGTCCGGGACAATCTTCGAGGAGCACGAAACCTGAGAGCTCAATTTACCGGCACATAACCGCAGTAGAAGCTTCTAAGCGAATAGCTGATCGATGTCATCCTGACTGACACCGACATCGTCCAGTTGCGGCCCGTTGAGAAGAAGGTCTCTCTTGCGCTCCGCTGCCCGGGCCTCTTCCTCATCGAAGTGCCTGTTCTCCAGAGACGGGTCCCGGGATTCGAGCGTGTCCGCAAACTGATTGACCCGCTTGTCGATATAGGACAGGGTTTCCACGACCTTGGAAATGCGTTGCCCCGTAATGTCCTGAAAAGAACAGGCTTCAAATATCATCATAATATTGTCGTTGATGATATTGTGGTATGTCGCCGGGCTGCTGGGGTCCGCGGTCATTATGGTTTCAGCGCACTCCATGATCTGGTTGGTGGCCTCTTCCGTTGCATCCACGACCGCCTGCAGTTCGCGTCCGGCTTCGGGTATCCGGTCCGGCTGCAGTCCGTTGATGCCAAGCTTCGAAATTTCTGTTTTTGTCTGGTTGATTTGTTCCGCAATGGCGCGGAATTCTTTGTAGATAGAGCCGTCGAAATGCTTCAAGGCTGATTTCAGGGATGCGACCGAATCTTCGGTCATGGACAATATGTCGATCAAACTCGTTTCTTTCGTCCCGGTTGACTTGTCCCCGGTTGCCGACGTGCGCGTTTCATCGCTCAACGCGGAAGTACTTGGCTTACTCATAAGCCTCTCCTGATATTAAGAATTGAAAAAGCCCACACTTTTCTTGTGCGGGCCTGAGAAGTCTAATCGCCAAATACCGCTGCGATTTTGCTTTGCAGCGTCTGCGCATTGAAGGGTTTCACAATGTAATTTGAAACACCGGCTTTTTTGGCTGCAATGACGTTCTCGGTCTTGCTCTCGGCAGTTACCATGATAAACGGTGTCTTCCCGAGTGTTTCGTCGGAGCGCACCTGCTTGAGCAGTTCGTATCCCGTCATCGGCTCCATATTCCAGTCGGAAATCACGAGCCCATACTGTTTCTTCTGGAGCTTTTCAAACGCTTCCGTGCCGTCTGCGGCATCGTCTACGTCGTTGAAACCTAATTGTTTGAGAAGGTTCCGGATTATCCGGATCATAGTTTTGTAGTCGTCGACAACCAAAACTGGCATTGAAAGATCAACCGCCATTACGCTGTTCCTATCCCCGATACTCTTGGAAGGCTTGGAAAAACCCGCCGATACTCACCCAAATCATTTGAATACAGGATCGAATTCAAATGTACTCAACAACAGTTTGCCACTGCTTGCTTCAGGGGAATTTACGAAAACAGTTTAAAAATAAAGTTAATGCGAATTTCTGCTGATAAACCAATTCTTTAAATTGTTGCCTGTTCGCTATTGCGGTGCCGCAAAGGCTCGGCTATGCTGCGCTGCAGCGATAAAATGATTCTTGCTGGGGTTTATTGGGGATAATTACGATGACAACCGCGACTGTCTCGGGTTACTTTTTCGAAGATCTCGATGTCGGCATGGAAGCCGTACATCAGAAAGTCATTTCAGAATCGGATATCGAGTGCTTTGCCGAGGTTAGCGGCGATAATAATCCGGTTCATCTGGATGCGGAATATGCCGCCGGGACGATCTTCAAGGAGCGCATTGCTCATGGCATTTTGACCGCCAGTCTCATTTCCGCCCTTCTCGGCACCAAACTGCCGGGACCCGGATGCATTTATGTCTCCCAAAGTCTGAATTTTCGGGCACCCGTGAGAATCGGGGATAATGTCGTTGCCACGGCAACGGTCAAGGAACTGATCGAAAAACGCGGCCGCGTCATTCTTGAGTGTGATTGTTCTGTCAACGGGAAAACCGTTCTCGATGGCGAAGCCGTTCTGATGGTTCCGTCGCGACTGTAAACGAACCCTGGCAACGGGTACTTTGCAAACAGTCTGAACTAAGAGCTTGATTGTTGGGCGACATCGATATAGCGATCCCCTATGGAAGTCCTTCGCCCCCACCAGGAACTGAATTCGCGTCATTTCGGCGGGATTTACGCAATCGGTAACTTTGATGGCGTACATCGCGGACACCAGAGCCTGCTCGACCTTGTCTCCGAGACTTCGGAGTCATTAGACCGATCGGCCGGCGTCATAACGTTTGATCCCCATCCGCGACTTTTCTTCAATCCGGACACCCCCTATTTCCAGCTGACGACTCTTGAACAGAGGATCGATTTGTTTGATCGGGCGGGCATGGATATTACCGCGATATTCGATTTTGAAGCCAGGATGGCGGCATTGTCACCGGAAGAATTTGTAAAACAAATACTGGTTGACCGGTTAAAGCTCGGCGGACTGGTTATGGGATACGACTTTCATTTCGGCGCCAAACGCGCGGGTACGCCGGCCCTGATGACGGAGCTGGGGAAAATCCATGGATTCGATGTCAGAATTGTTGATCCCCAGGGCCAGGGGGATCGTGTTTATTCCTCAAGTTCCGTCCGGGATGATCTGAGGTCCGGAAATGTCCTCGAAGCCGCCCGTTCGCTCGGACGCTGGTGGCGCGTCGAAGGGGAGGTCATCAAGGGAGCGCAAAGAGGCCGCAAGCTCGGTTTTCCAACCGCAAATATCACATTGCGGAAGGGACAGGATCTCAGTCATGGAATTTATGCGGTATTCGTGTTCGTGGGGGGACAAAAATATTCCGGCGCTGCCTATCTCGGAACCCGGCCCACATTCGATGATGGCCTGCCAATTCTTGAGGCACATATTTTCGATTTCGAGGGAAATCTCTATGGAGAGCGAATAACAGTCGAATTCATCGGCTATTTGAGGGGGGATAGTTCCTTTGAAAATGAAGATCAACTGAAGCGGCAAATGCAGGAGGATTGCAGCAAAATCCGCACCATACTCCGGGAGGCCGGTGAAGCACCGTAAAAAACCGTTACGAATACGGATTTCAGCACTTGAGTTCCACCTCAAGGACCACTAGTTTTCCTTGGGATTATTGGGGGACAGCAGGGCTTTTCCAAGGACGTTGCGTCGAAACAAACTTGCTTACCCGGGCCTTCGAAACGTTTTTCTTTTAACAGATTTGACATTTTCCTCAGATCGGTACGTGAACACTATGTCGGACAAAACCAAGACACTTGACCAGGAAGCAGGCAGAGATTGGAGAAAAACTCTCTTTCTGCCGCAAACGAAATTTCCCATGAAAGCCGGCCTGCCAAAGCTGGAACCGGAACTTCTGCAACGGTGGTCGGATATCGAGTTGCACAAGCAGTTGCGGGCACAGTCAAAGGGACGGGAAAAATTCATTCTTCATGATGGTCCGCCTTACGCCAATGGCAATCTGCATATCGGTCACGCATTGAACAAGATCCTGAAAGATGCGGTTACCCGGTCGCAACAGATGATGGGTCATGATTCCGTTTATGTCCCCGGCTGGGACTGTCACGGCTTGCCCATTGAATGGAAGATCGAGGAACAGTACCGATCCAAGGGCAAGGACAAGGATGAAGTGCCGATTGTCGATTTTCGACAGGAGTGCCGGGACTTTGCCGATCACTGGATCGATATACAGCGCGAAGAGTTCAAACGGCTGGGTGTCGAGGGGGACTGGGATAATCCCTATACCACAATGTCTTTTACCGCCGAGGCGCGTATCGCTGGTGAATTAATGAAATTTGCCATGAACGGATCCCTCTATCGCGGCTCGAAACCGGTAATGTGGTCGGTTGTCGAACGCACGGCGCTTGCCGAAGCCGAAGTCGAGTATGAAGACCATACGAGTCCGACGATCTGGGTCAAGTTTCCGGTGCAAGGGAGCGTGCAGACAAGCGAAGGCACCGACGTCGAAGAGGCTAATGTCGTTATCTGGACCACCACGCCCTGGACCATTCCCGGCAACCGGGCCATTGCTTATTCAAAGGCGATCTCCTACGGCGTTTACGAAGTAACGAAGGCGCCTGACGATAATTGGGCCGGTGTCGGCGAAAAATACATTCTCTCCGAAGGTTTGGCTGAATCCGTCCGGGAAGCCGCTCGCATTGACGAATGGAAACGGATCGGGACAGTTGATCCCGCGACACTATCCCATTGCCATCACCCGTTTCACGGAATGGGTTATGATTTTGAGGTGCGCCTTTACGCCGGGGATTTCGTCACGGATGACGCCGGCACAGGGTTCGTGCATTGTGCGCCGGGTCACGGGGCGGACG
>JANQOC010000320.1 GCA_028279265.1 Hyphomicrobiales bacterium | reverse complement strand
TATTTCATCGAAAAGAAACTCTATCCGAATATCGACTTTTATTCCGGCATCACGCTCAGGGCCCTTGGCTTCCCGCCGGACATGTTTACGGTTCTGTTTTCATTAGCGAGAACCGTTGGCTGGATCGCCCAGTGGCGGGAAATGATCGAGGATCCGGAACAGCGTATCGGTCGTCCCCGGCAACTCTATACGGGGCCGTCGGAACGTGATTACGTGCCGATCGCCAATCGCTAGAACCGGTTGCTGATTACGGATTGTTATCAGACAGAAACGATGAGACGACGTGGGCGGCCTGGACACTGGGGATCAGGCCGGCCGATGTCATCTTGTCGACAACGCGATCCAGGGCCGCCAGCTGAACCTTCCGTTCATTCGAGTCTCCGAACAGGGGCATCAAGGTCGCAGCCATGTTTTCCGGAACAACTTTTTCCTGGATAAATTCCGGAAATACGATGTCCTCAAGAATGAGATTGGCCATCGCAATACAATTGGCTGTTATCAGTCGGCGCAGAATGGGTACCATGATTTTATCGGCCCGATAGGCGACAATCATGGGTGTCCGGGCCAGCGACAGTTCGAGGGTCACAGTACCGGAAACGGCCATCGCCGCCTTCGCGAGCTTAAACGCCGCATATTTGTCTTCTTCACCTTCCACATAATGAACCGGACAGGGCCAGCTCCTAGCCCCTTCTCTCACGAGGTGCGCGACATTATCCATTACAGGAATGATAATTTTCAAATTGTCCAGGCGATCATGAAGTATGTTGATGGTCTCGGTGAAAGAGTCGATGATATGTCGAACTTCATTGGTCCGGCTTCCCGGAAGAACAACCAAAACACTGTCATCAGAGGATATGCCCAGCCTGGTCGCCAGGGCCTGCGTCTGTAGTCCGTCGATCCAGTCTAGTTTTTCCACGATCGGATGGCCGACATATGTTCCCGGTGGGCCTCCCAGCCTTTTAAAGGCTGCGGATTCGAAGGGCAGCAAATTCATGACATGATCGATATAGGACCGCATCTTGGCAGCACGGCCCGGCCGCCACGCCCAGACAGTGGGAGGGGCATAGTTCAATATGGGAATATGCGGCGCGTGCTTTCGAATTCTCCGGGCAATGGGGTGAGTAAATTCCGGACTGTCAATTATCACAACGATATCGGGAACGAACAGATGCGCAGCACCAACGGTTTTGTAGACGCGCCGTATAATGACCGGCAATCTCTTGGCGATCTCCACAACCCCCATGACCGCAATGTCCGACAAAGGAAACAGGGAGTTTAGTCCCTGGGCCTCCATGGCCGCTCCGCCGACACCGGCGAACTGGATCTTACGGTCATGCAACTGTTTCAGGGCTTCCATAAGCTTGCCGCCCAGCAAGTCGCCGGAATGCTCGCCAGCAACAATAAACACCTTTATCGGCTCGGAATTATTCAGGGTTGAAACGCGATCTGGATCCACGTCCATTTGAGAAATCCTGTAGAGACCGGGGCACCGGCAAATAGCAAACGGGTTGAAGCCCTCAAAACCCGCTGTCGACACCTATCAAGAACATTTTTTGCGAATCTGCAATCTCAACCATGCGTTCCTTGTCGGCAAGCAGCACACCACCGGTGGAGATGGCAATTCCGGCCAATCCGGCCTCAGAAGCCAGTTCGACGGTACGGGAACCCACTGTCGGCATATCTATGCGCTGCTCCTGGGCTGGCTTGGGACATTTTACAAGCACGCCGGTGCGCTTCTTCTTGCCGTGTTCGCCCCATTGCCGCAGATCCGAGCAACGACGAAGCATGGAATCCGTTCCTTCGGCGGCCTCGACAGCCAGGACGTAGTCCCGGGAAATGACAGCCGCCTGCCCCACATCGAGCTCTCCCAGGGTTCTGACGACATTCAGCCCCGTTTCAATATCCTGCGCGTCCCGGCTTGAAGGCTGGTATTTTCCCAAGACTCCTTTGCCGGCAAGCAGATTTGGAGCAATTTCATGGGCCCCTCTGACACTGAACCCATGTTTCTCGAAAAACTTAACGATCCCGGAAAGGATTGTGTCGTCACCGCCGATGGTCAGGCTCATAAGAAACGGCATGTTTTTGACGGCACCAAAATCGAACTTCACCTGGCTGAGGTCCGGTCTTGTCACCGAACCGATAATGACAATTTCCTTGCATTGTTGTTGTTCAAGAATTTTCAACAGGTGCCCCAGCTCGCCCCACTTCATCCAGTCATGGGAGTAAGTACTGATTTTGTCAGACGCTTCCCCGTCAATGCCGACAATATGGACCTTGCGGCCCTGGGCAAGGCCGGCATCGGCGATAAGAAATGGCATGTTCCCACCGCCCGCAATTATGCCCAGCGTATTGTTGCTGTCCTGGTTCGGCATAGTCAGAAAACCTGAAGTAACTCCATCAGTCCGGCTGAACGGCTTCTCGAACTAACCATTGTTTCGAGGAATACACAGGGAACGATCGGATTCTGTCCGGATAAAATTTATCACCCGCATAACGTTCTCATCCTGGGCGAACATTTTCTCCGTGTCTTCAAGGCGTTCCACAAGCGTTCCCTCAGAGGAGAAGATCAGCCGATAGGCTTTTCTCAAATTGTGGATTTTTTCCCGCTCATAGCCACGTCTCTTCAGGCCGACGATGTTCAACCCGTTTAAATAGGCACGATTGCCAATCGCCATGCCAAAGGGAATGACATCATTTTCGATGCCGGACATGCCGCCGATAAACGCATAAGCGCCGACACGGACGAACTGGTGAACCGCCGACAGCCCGCCTAAAATGACAAAATCCTCAATGATGCAATGACCGCCGATGGTGGCGTTGTTTGCGAAGACGACATGCTCGCCAACCTGGCAGTCATGGGCAACGTGGGAGCCGGCCATAAAGAACCCCTGGTTGCCGACCCGGGTCACGCCTCCCCCTTTCGAGGTTCCGGGATTCATGGTTACATATTCCCGGATGACATTTTTCTCCCCGATTTCCAGTCGACTGTCCTCGCCCTCAAAGCTGAGGTCCTGCGGCGAATGTCCGAGAGAGGCAAAGGGGAATATTTCCGAATCCCGTCCAATCCGGGTATTACCGTCAATGACAATGTGGGAATGGAGTTTGACATTGTCCTCCAAAATCACATTGGGACCGACGACACAAAGTGGACCGACAGTGACATTGGATCCGAGCGTAGCGCCGGAATCGACAATCGCTGAGTTGTGAATATTAGACATTTATCTGGGCTTCATCCACGATCATGGCGCTGATTTCGGCTTCGGTGACCAGGAGGCCATCAACTTTAGCTTCGCATTTAAAGCGCCAGGCCCGTCCACGACTGCGCATTTTTTCCACATGAAAATACAGGGTGTCACCGGGAAGTACCGGCCGGCGAAAACGCGCCCGGTCGATAGCCATGAAGTAAACCAGCTGGGGTTCATATTCCTGATCAATGTTAGCGACGCACAAGGCGCCCGCGGTCTGAGCCATACCTTCGATGATGAGGACACCCGGCATGACAGGGAAGGCCGGGAAATGCCCCTGAAAGTGGGGCTCGTTTATGGTGACATTTTTGATCCCGATCCCCGACCTGTCGCCATCCATTTCAATGATTTTATCGACCAGCAGGAAGGGATATCGGTGCGGCAGCAGCTTCAGGAGGCGAACAATGTCCGCGGTACCGAGTTCTTTCTTGTTTTCTGCTTCGTCCATACACCTACTCCCTCGCTCGTAGATCAAGGCACAATTCTATTCAGGCAATATAAAATTGTGATATTTCAAATAGTCCAATTAATTACTTCTTTTTCGCAAGCTGCTTGAGAACAGTCAACTCTCTAAACCATTCGGTTATCGGCTTGGCAGGTGTCCCGCCCCAGCGCCCACCTGCGGGGACGTCGTCTTTAATGGAACTGCTGGCCGCAATTTGAGCCCCCATACCAATCGTAATATGACCATTGACGGCAACTTTACCGCCGAGGGCCACAAAATCTTCAAGGACTGCTGAACCGGCTATTGCCACGCCGGATACAATAATGCAATGGCGGCCAATGCTGACGTTGTGGCCGATCTGAACAAGATTGTCGATCTTGGTCCCTTCGCCAATAATCGTGTCGTTCAAGGCGCCGCGATCAACGGTTGTGTTGGCCCCTATATCCACCTTGTCCTGAATGATCACACGCCCGACCTGATAAACCTTTGTATGCCCTGCAGGTCCCATGGCATAACCATATCCATCCTGTCCGATGCACGCGCCGGCGTGAATAATAACGTCGTTGCCGATTAGACAGTGCCCGAGCGTTACATTGGCACCGACATAGCAATCCCGCCCCACATAGACACGATATCCGATCACAGCGCCCGCGCAGATACGCGTGTTCCGCCCAACCTTGGATTCGGGACCGATAATGGCCCCGGGCTCGACGACAACACCATCTTCCAGCTCTGCGGTCGGATCTATCCAGGTATGCCCGCGACCGGCTCTTTCGCCATCAATGGGGGCATCCCCGAATATCAGGGAATGCTGGGCAGTGGGATAAAAAAGCTGTAAAGCGCGGGCAAATCTATTGTAGGGCTCTGCCGTGAGGAGGCATGTGAGGTTTTCCGGCGCGCGCTTCGCGGCCGCTGCCGTAAGGATACAGGCGGACGCCTCTGTTGTGTCAAGAAAGTCAAAGTACTTTCGATTATCGACGAAAGTTACATGGCCCTTGCCCGCCTCATGTATCGGTTTCACATCCTCAATCAACTGCGATTGATCGCTGCCTTCAGTAAGCTTGGCGTCAATTGATTCAGCAATAACCTGAAGTGTAAATGGCCCGGCCCTCTCGAAGAATCCCGGATGTTCCATACTGAAATTCAATACCTGTGATTGATCTATAATTGTCGTTGACCGCGTGCCGCCCCAGTATAGACCTGAAGCTGCCGACGAACGACAAAAAATGATTTTTTCAGCGATTTTGTTGTTTAGAACTGTGTTGAAGCCCCAAATCGGAACGCCTCTTCTTCATCAAACGATTCCGAAGAGATCACGTAGGCGAAGTCCGCTCGCAGAGGCCCCAATGGCGATTCCCAGAGAATACTGGCACCAACGGACGCCCGGATGCTGTCGCTGTCGAAAAATGTTTCGCCCGCGGATGGTCCGGTTCCGACATCATAGAGTGTACCGGCATCCGCAAAAATCGCACCACCCAGTCCCAGTTCTTCCGGAACAAACGGTATCGGGAAACGGGCCTCGATGGTACCCGCATAAAACATGGTGCCGCCGAGTGAGTCCCCATCATCATCGCGCGGACCATAGCCGGACCGTGCAAAGCCCCTGATGGTTTCGCCGCCCTTATAGAAGGAGTCGACCAGGCGCACATCCTGACCGTCCCAACCCGTGATATGGCCACCGACCAGACGGCCAACCAGGACAATTTTATCCCGGATCGGGTAATAGGCCCGGGCCTCAGCCACGGTTCGGAGATAGTTTATATCCCCACCGACACCGGCAAGTTCCTGGGAGAGCGACAGGTAAATACCTTTACTGGGATTGCGCTTAACATTTCGCGTATCATAGGAAATCGTGTAGCCGATAGCGGAAATATTGTTCACGCCTTCCGCCTGCAGGATGGCATCCGAAGCATCGTCTTCGGCGTCAATATCCTCGCGGGTAAACGTATAGCGTGTCGTGAGCCAGATATTCTCGGATATTGGGAAACCAAGACGAAGCCCGCCCCCTGTTCTTGTACTGCTGTAGGAAGACTCGTCGGTGTAATCCACCTCTTTGTGAAAGATATCGAAACCGGCGGATAGATTGCGGCCCAAGAACCGAGGTTCGGTAAAGCTCAGATCGATCTGGGCCCTCTCGAAACTGCCACCCAATTTCAGGCGGATAAACTGACCACGGCCCATAAGGTTGCGTTCAGAGATACTGATATCACCGATGACACCTTCCTGTGTTGAATAGCCAACACCGAATGACAGTTCACCGGTAGATTCCTCGATCACGTGAACATTGAGAATAATTCGGTCAGCGGCACTTCCCCGCTGTCTGCTAATCGTGACCTTCTTAAAGAACCGGAGGGCAACAAGGCGTTGACGGGCACGGTCGACCAGGAGCCGGTTGTAGGCGTCCCCTTCCTCAATTCTGAACTCTCGACGAATCACGTAGTCCAGTGTTCGGGTGTTGCCGATGATATTGATACGTTCAATGTATACCCGCGGACCTTGTTCGATGACGTAATTCACGCCAATTGTCCGCTCAATGGGATCCCGGTCAGCCCTCGGCCGGACTCGGGCAAATGCATAGCCTTTTTCCGAAACGGCAACCGTAAGGGCTTCAATCGTCTTATCAACCTCAGCGGCGTTGTAGGTTCGACCGGATCGCGTCTTCAGTTGCGAGCGCAGGGAATCCGGATCGAGATCCGACAGGGACGTCTCTATCAAAATATCGCCAAATCGATAAGGATCACCCTCTTCGACCGTGAAAGTGATATAAAATCCCGTTCCGGCAGGATCCAAGTCCGCCACGGCTGAAATCACCCGCGCATCCGCATAGCCGTTTTTGAGATAGTGCTGACGCAGCAATTCACGATCCAGATTCAATCTGTCGGGATCATAAATATCTGTAGGCTTGAGGAAACTCAGCAGATTCGTTTGCGACGTCGTAATGACGCTACGCAACTGTTTATCTGAAAACGCCGAGTTGCCTATAAAGTTGATGCTTTTGACCTTGGTGCTCGGGCCTTCGTAAATCTCGTAGACCAGATCAACGCGATTGTGATCGAGTTCGATAATCTTGGGATCGACAGAGGCCGCAAATCGACCGTTCCTCGAATAAACGTCCAAGATGCGCTGAACATCCGCCTGGACTTTGGCGCGCGTGAAGACCGACCGAGCCTTCAGTTGTACCTCCGATCCCAATGTCGGATCGTCAACCTCGGAGTTCCCCCCGAAGGCAACCTGATTGATGATGGGATTCTCAACGACGGTGACGATAACCGTTCCGCCGCTCTTGCGAATTTTGACATCGGAAAACAGCCCTGTCGAAAACAGTGCTTTTAGCGATGCGTCGACTTTGTAAGCCTCGTAACGATCCCCTGGACCGAGTTGCATATAGGTCCGAACAGTCTCCGGCTCCACCCGCCGGTTCCCTTCGACCTGAATGTTCTGGATGCTGCCGCCGGACTGGGCTTGCGCTTCATTATTTCCCACATACGAGAAAACAATGAAGGCAAAAGCTAAGACAATGGATAAACCGTGCCTTATGGTGAGGTCGACCATCTTTATCATTCTTGTATTGTGCCCCTTTAACGCCAGCGTTCTATGCCCCAATTGCACGTACGAACCTGACAATCATTTATGGCCGTTTTTTGATTGTTTTAACCGATTCACGACACCCCTGAAAAGGGCACAATGGACACAGTCGTTAACTTTATTAAGAAGTTTTAGGAAACTCGGCGCTTAACCCAGGGACAAAAGGTGAACAAGATCGTTCCAGGTCGCAAATATCATCAGCATCAGGACCAGCGCAAGACCGATTCTGAAGCCAAATTCTTGGGTCCGCTCATTCAAAGGTCTGCCGCGGACAAACTCGATGAAATAGAAGAGCAGATGACCGCCATCGAGCATGGGTACGGGAAACAAATTCAATAAACCGATACTGATGGACAGAATTGCTGTCAGATTGAGCAGCGGCAGCCAGCCATCGGTCGCAACCTGCCCGGAAACCTGCGCAATTCTGATGGGGCCCCCAAGCTGGTTTGCCGACTCGGAACCGACAATGACCTTACGGATATAGTCCATTGTACTTGTAATAACGAACCAGGTGCGTTCGACGCCCATTCCGGTTGCCGTGAGAGGATCATATTGCTCGTAGGTCCAGTCTTCCGGCTTTGTGGTGCGCCGTATGCCCAGCAAGCCAATATTGAGCTTGTTTCCAAAGCGATCGGTGATCTCCTCCCGTTTCGGTGTCGCGAGCAATGTAATATCGGAATTATTTCTTTTGACCTTGAATGACAGTTCTTCGCCGGGACTGGAGCTCACAATCTGCTGCATTTCAGCGAACGTATCGATTTTCCGGTTGTTGATTTCGAAAATCACGTCACCAACTTCGAATCCTGCCTCCTGGGCGGCGCTGTTCGCGGCAATTTCATCAACACGGGCGATTGTTGTCCGTTGGCCCACAGTGGCAAATATGAAGGCAAAGATACCGATAGCGAGGATGAAGTTTGCAATGGGACCGGCGGCGACAATGGCGGCTCTTTGGCCGACAGGTTTGCCTTGAAAACTTCCCTGACGCTCTTCTTCGCTCATGGCGTCAAAGGCATCCCTGTCGGGCACGCTGGCCGCGTTCTCGTCATCAAGGAATTTGACATAGCCGCCAAGGGGTATCCAGGCAAAGCGCCATCTCGTCCCCTTGGAATCATCGAATCCAAATATTTCCCGGCCAAAACCAACAGAAAATGTCTTAACCGTCACACCGCACCAGCGGGCAACAAGGAAGTGTCCGAGTTCATGAATGAAAACAATGATCGTCAGAATAAACAGGAACGGCCAAATCCAATTCAGATACCCAATAAGCTGAGAAAGAATTTCCATGAATCTTATTCTCCGAAATCGAATTCCGCCGAATATTTAAGTGCTTTTACTGAGCGGGATAATATTAGCTGATATAGTGATTTAGCAACGACCGTGCCAGTTTTCTAGATTCTTCATCAATTACAAGCACTTCCTCGATTGTACTTAACGAACTGGGTGGATTGTCCGCATGCATCTGATCCAATACCGATTCGATGAGTTTCGGAATAGCTGTAAACGATAGGGTGCGATCCAAAAAAGCTTCCACGGCAATCTCATTGGCAGCGTTCAGCGCGACGCCCCCGAACGCTCCCTCTTCCAATATTTCTCTGGCAATTCTAAGACAGGGGAATTTATTTTCGTCGGGGCTAATGAAGGTTAATTTGCCGATGGTCGCCAGATCAAGACGCTCGGTCGGTGTTTCCATGCGGTTCGGCCAGGCCAGGCTGTAAGCGATGGGTGTGCGCATATCCGGTGTGCCGAGTTGCGCCAATACGGATCCGTCGCGATAAGAGACGAGGCCGTGAACGATCGATTCCGGATGCACCAGAATTTCCAACTGGCTGGAATCAACGGGGAAGAGATGGAAGGCTTCAATAAGTTCGAGGCCCTTATTCATCATCGTGGCCGAGTCGATGGATATTTTGGCTCCCATGGACCATGTAGGATGATTCAAAGCATCTTCGGGTTGTGCGGCTGCGATCTGATCAGAAGACCACTTAAGAAACGGACCGCCGGAAGCGGTCAGCGTAATTTTATCGATCTCGCCCGCATTTGAGCTGTGAATGGATTGGAATATCGCCGAATGTTCGGAATCAACCGGCAGCAGCTTGGCAGACGCGCAGCTTACCTCGTTCATGAACAGATTACCGGCACAAACCAGGCATTCCTTGTTTGCCAGGGCGACCGTGTTGCCCTGTCGGATGGCGGCCAGGGTCGGCTGCAATCCGGCGGCCCCGACAATTGCGGCCATGGTCCAATCCGCAGACAGGCTGGCGGCATGAACCAGCGCCTCTCTTCCCGCCGCGACTTCGACTTCGGTTCCCGCAAGGGCGGACTTCAGGTCCGAATAGGCCTGGTCATCACCGATGACCGCAAGTTCCGCATTGTGGTTGATGGACAGTTCCGCCAGCTTGTCGACATTCGTCTGGGCCGTTAAAGCCACGACGTCAAATTTTTCCCGGTTGCGACCGATCAGATCCAGAGTATTTTGTCCGACACTGCCAGTGGCCCCTAATACGGATATGCGCTGGGAGGAGGGATCGGGTACAGCTTGTAAAGCTTCGGAGTTTATCGTCATTAAGCTCGGTTCCGCTCTTCTTCCCATTCCTGCCCGACGGTCTTAAGCAAATTCGAGGAAATCAACTTATCCCAAGAAGGGCTCCCGCTGGGTGACTAACCCCGGAGGCCCAAGCGTAAAGGGCAGCCGCCACAACCACCATGATTAGCCCATCAACCCGATCGAGTACACCCCCATGTCCGGGAATGAGCTGGCTCGAATCTTTACGGTCAAAATGACGTTTAAGCCGCGATTCC
This sequence comes from Hyphomicrobiales bacterium, assembly GCA_028279265.1. GTDB lineage: Bacteria > Pseudomonadota > Alphaproteobacteria > Rhizobiales > CAYWUX01 > JANQOC01. Next base: position 2,654 of record JANQOC010000320.1, on the reverse strand, counting down.
AGCAAATCTCCGAGCTGACAGGCTACGCTTAGAAAAACCGCTGTTACAATAACGGTTGGAACAAACGACTGGATCAGCACCGATTGAAACAACAGGGCGGCAAAAATGGCTCCCACAAGTCCCCCAAGCGCACCGGACCATGTTTTTTTGGGTGAAACGCGCGGCCATAATTTCGGTCCGCCAAAATAACGACCCGCAAAGTAAGCCACGCTGTCGGTCATCCAGACGATCAGGAACAAATAGAAAACCAAGATGGCACCGGAAGTATCGGCTTGTCGAAGAAATATCAGGGCAATGGCGGGCGTTGTGGCATAAAGCTGGCCAAAACCGGCCCAGACAAATTCGTGCCGGCGTCTGCCCATGGCAAATAAAACTGCCGCCAGCCCCAGGACAATAAAGACCGAAAGAGGCTCATGTCCGAGGTGCATAAGCACGACCGCACACACGCCTGCAGCACCCTGGATCAACGCAACCCAGTCCCAGGAAGTGTCCCGGCTCATCAACCCCCACTCCCAGACCATGGCCAGAAACACAATGATGACAAATCCGACGAAGAGCCAGCCACCCCAGTAGATTGTCGCGAGGGTAATGCCGCCAAGTACCAATGCGGATATGATCCTGAGTTTGAGTTCCGAACTCTTGGGCTCAGGCTGTGAAGGTTGAGACTCCGGGCTCATGAAATTTTGATCAAGGCAGTGGTTTTTCGGTGAGACCGCCGAACCGTCGATGCCGACCCTGATATTCCTTTAGAGCTTCGCCAAAGGCGGCTTCATCAAAGTCCGGCCAGAGCAGATCCGTGAAGACAAACTCAGTATAGGCCGATTGCCATAGCAAAAAATTGCTCAACCTTGATTCGCCGCTCGTACGGATCAGCAAATCCGGATCCGGAATGCCGGCCGTATCCAGCTGACTGTCGATAAATTCGGGTGTTACATCCTTTGGATCGATGTTTCCGGATTTCACATTCTCGGCAATCACGCGAACGGCACGGGTTATCTCATCGCGACTGCCATAATTGAAGGCGACGACAAGCTGTAAGCCCCTGTTGTTTTTGGTAAGCTCTTCGGCTTCGCGCACCATGTGCAGAATGTCACTGTCGACCCCGTCGCTCGCACCGATCATACGTATCCGGATATCTTTGGCATGTAGCTCTGCCAGGTCTTGGCGGATGAAGCGTTTGAGAAGGCTCATGAGCTCCATAATTTCCGATTCCGGTCGCGACCAGTTCTCGGATGAAAAACAGAATAAAGTCAGAAATGAAATGCCTTGCTCGATTGCCGCCTTGACGACACGGCGAACGCTGTCAACACCGCGCTGATGCCCGACCGCCCGCGGCAGTCCCCGTTTTGCGGCCCAGCGCCCATTGCCATCCATGATTATGGCGACATGCCGTGGAGGCTCGGCAACCGCGTCCATTTGGACCGAATAATTCTCATCAAGCATTCAACAACCACCCCGATTTAAAGGCAAAGAATTTGCAGGTAATATTTCTCGGTAAGTCTTGACCAGTAATTTGGTCCGGATCAAATCTGCATAATTTCATTTTCTTTGGCGGCCAGAGCCTCGTCAATTTCCTTAATCAAATTGTCTGTCAGATCCTGTACTTTCTGGCCTTGCGTGTGCTGCTCGTCCTGGCCGATATCCCCGTCTTTTTCCATCTTTTTCAATTGCTCCAGACCGTCGCGGCGAACATTGCGTACGGCGACTTTCGCCTGCTCGGCGTATTTTGCGGCAATTTTGGAAATCTCAACCCGGCGTTCCTCGTTGAGTTCCGGAATGGGCAGCCTGAGAAGCTGACCGTCGACAATGGGATTCAAACCGAGGTCGGATTCGCGAATGGCCTTATCCACCGCCTGAACCTGGGTCTTGTCCCAAACCTGCACCGAAATGACCCGCGGTTCCGGGACGGAGACAGTGGCAACCTGGTTCAATGGCATGGAAGAACCGTAGGCATCAACGGTGATCGGATCCAACAGGTTTACAGAAGCCCGGCCGGTTCGCAGTCCGGAATATTCCTGTTTGAGGACCGAAAGCGCACCCTGCATGCGGCGTTCAAGATCAGCTAAATCAAATTCACTACTCGACATTTTATTTCCTCCGATCTGCGAGGTGTCACGAAGTTTCGAGCATGATCGTTCCGTGTCTAATGCTCTGATCGGGGTCAGCCTACTCCGATTTCCAAACCAGGTATAGTCTCGTGGCGCAATAACCCTAACTAACGCGTGTAAAGACAGCCTTATTGTTCAAAACTCTGGAAAAATTGTCTTCTTCCTTAATGGAAAAGACAATTACCGGGAGCTTGTTGTCCCGGGCCAGGGCGATGGCGGCACCGTCCATAACTTTCAGATCCCGGGCCAGGACATCGCGATAGGTAAGTGTGTCGAATCTCTCGGCTTTCGGATCGACATTGGGATCCGCCGAATAGACACCGTCAACCTGGGTTCCTTTGAGAAGCACATCGCAATTCATCTCAATGGCGCGAAGTGCCGCTGCCGTGTCGGTTGTGAAAAACGGGTTGCCGGTTCCGGCTGCGAAAATCACCACATGGCCCATATCCAGATGATGCAGAGCCCGGGGACGGACATAGGGCTCGCAAACCGTATCCATAGGAATTGCGGACAGGGTCCGGGCCGTAACCCCAGATTTCTGCAGGG
>JANQOC010000312.1 GCA_028279265.1 Hyphomicrobiales bacterium | reverse complement strand
CCAATCGCTCAAGGTCCGCTTTAGATGTCTTCGACCTTGACCATTGGAAACAGCTATTAACGAATTTGGAACATTAGGTGTCCGGGATGTGCCGATTTCTGCCATCCCCATCTAAGGCCGGGTTGGATCGAGCCGACTTACCGGTTCCGGGACTCGTGCATAAGAATTTCCAATTGCCTTGTTGAGCAAAAGGCAAGAGCAACTTCCGTTCAGATCGTCATAATGAGCGGTGATGTGGCGCGGACACCCGCGATCAATTGTTAGTTTGTTTTTGTTTCCGGAATTCCGGCCAACTTAGATTTCAAATATGTCTCGCCAGTCGAATTCCTGTGAAATGCCAGTTTAAATGGGGATAAAAAAAGTTTCGGTAGGTTGGCCGGATATGATCCCTGGGGGTCGCATAAGAACCGCCGCGCAAGACCATTTGATTGACCATGAACTTGCCATTGTATTCTCCAAGGGCACCGGTTTCGGTTTTGAAGTAGGGATAAGGCAAGTAAGCAGAATTCGTCCATTCCCAGAGTTGTCCATAAAACTGCAGGTCATTTTCCGGTGAAAATGGTTTGAATAAATTTTTCTCCACAAAGTTTGAATCCGCTGGAATGGTCGGCTCGTGCAAATTGCAGGCGACTTCCCATTCGAATTCAGTTGGTAGCCGCAAACCTTTCCAGTTTGCATAAGCGGCAGCTTCAAATTGACTGACGTGGGACACGGGTTCAAACGGATCAATTTTTTCTAAACCGTTCAAGGTATAGATGTGCCACTGTCCATCGATATTGTGCCAGTGAAAAGGGGCTTGTTTGTTTTCCCTATTTACCCAATCCCAGGCGTCGGAATACCAATACTGAAATTTCTGGTAGCCCCCGGCCTCAATGAACTCCATATACGCTTCATTGGTAACGAGCTGATCGGATATCTCAAAATCATGGAGGTAGACCTGGTGCCTTCCTAATTCATTGTCATAACAGAACTCTTCGCCATGATAACCAATGTCATAAATTCCCCTTTCGACAGCTAAAAATTTTGCCGGTCTGGCCTTATTGCTCGGTCCCGGTTTTATTTTCTTCTGATATTCTGGAAAGAGGGGGTTCGTACCTAGAATATATTTGATGTCGTAAAGAAATAATTCCTGGTGCTGTTGTTCATGCTGAATGCCAATTTCAAGGATCTTTTTTTGATCAGGACTCAAATCCAAATTCGAATGCAAAAACTCGACGATTTGTTCATCCACGTATTTTCGATAGGCATAGACTTCGTCGACAGACGGTCTGCTTAAATTACCGCGATTAGTACGCAGCACGCGCTTGCCAACGGTCTCGTAATAACTGTTGAATACATAACTGTAGTCGGGATGGAAGACCTTGTAGTCCTGTTTGAACTCTTCCAGGAAGAGCTTCTCAAAAAACCACGTCGTATGACCGAGATGCCACTTTGGGGGACTGGCATCAATGATGGGTTGCACGACATAGTCTTCTTTTGCGAGCGGCGCACAGAGATGCTCGCTTTGGGCTCTTACTTTCTCGTATTTCTCACGGAAATAAGAAGCCGTCGACCTGGGTACGAATACTTCAGCTTGTAAGGAGATAGTTGGTGACCTTGGTTGAGGTTTTGATTTTTAGTATTTGCAGCAGAGCTGCTCCATTGCAATTGACACTTTCGGTGTTACCGCCAAGGTCTCATTTTTTGTTGCCTTAATCTGTAACAATAAAACATTTTGATGCAACCCTTTATTATTGGGGAATCCAATTCAATTGCGACTTTTTTCAGAACGGGGTGAGGATTGTAGAGACATTTATTCATGTCTCATGTCTTCACACAATCAATTTCACCTCTTCACAAAATATTGACGCCCGCCGGAACATTCTTGTACGCGCCAATAAAAACCAACTTTCTTTTTTTGAGCTTGTACACAGTTGTCACCAAAGTTTCATTTAAAAATTAACCGACTGTCACACTCCGTTGCTAGCGTCCGCCACGAATAGAAATCTGTCGAACATCCATTGATGGGATTCACTATGCAAAGTGCGGTTAAGGTCAACGGTTTGTCCAAATCGTTCGGGGCAAACAACAGGGCTCTGAAAGAAATTTCATTCAAGATTTCATCGGGCGAAATGGTCGCCCTGATAGGGGCCTCCGGTTCAGGCAAATCAACATTACTTCGTCTGATTTCTGGCCTTATCCGGTCCGATCAACTGGCGGAAACCGAGATTTCGATTTTTGGCAAAGTCATCCAAAAAAAGGGAAAGATTTCGGCTGACGCCCGTGCGCTCCGGTCAAGGATCGGTGTGGTTTTCCAGAAGTTCAATCTGGTCAATCGCCTGAGTGTTCTCACCAATGTACTCATCGGTAATCTGGGAAGCATGCCGCGCTGGAAAGGCAATCTTGGCCTATTCAGCAAAGCTCAGAAGCGCGCGGCGATGCACGCTCTCGAACGGGTCGGGATGGTTCGCCAGGCCATGCAAAGAGGCTCGACGCTGTCCGGTGGACAGCAGCAGCGCGCCGCCATAGCGCGCTCTCTTGTCCAGGGTGCGGAATTGCTCATTGCTGACGAACCCATCGCTTCCCTAGATCCTTCCTCGGCGCGCAAAGTTATGGACATTCTTTCCGACCTAAACCAAAGAGACGGGATTACCGTCATGGTGTCACTGCACCAGGTGGAATATGCCCTGAACTATTGTCCACGCACTATTGCGCTTCGTGATGGTGAAATCGTTTATGACGGTCCGTCCCAGGCATTGACCCAGGATTTTCTCGGCGAACTTTACGGCGCCGAAAGCGAGGAACTGTTCCTCCCGGGCCTTTCAAGTAAATCCGATAAACCCGTTAAAGCGGCGACAAACGGTGTGGCACATCCACAATTATCAGCGTGATTTCGGGCGGATAGTTTGCAATCTCATAAATCAAGGAGAATAGAGATGTTTAAGAAATCCCTGTTGGCTGTCGCATTTGCAGTCAGCACAATCGTGTCGACTTCTGCATTTGCACAAAGCAAATCAGAAATCAACTTCGGAATTATTTCAACCGAGTCCACAAGCAATCTGAAACAAACCTGGACACCGTTTCTTGAAGCCATGGAAAAATCAACCGGCTTGAAGATCAACGCCTTTTTCGCCCCGGACTATGCCGGCGTCATCGAAGGCATGCGCTTCAATAAAGTGCAGGTCGCCTGGTTCGGAAATAAATCGGCTATGGAAGCCGTGGACCGGGCAAAAGGCGAGATTTTTGCCCAGACCGTCGATAGCGATGGAAATCCGGGATATTGGTCCCTCCTTGTCACCCACAAAGACAGCCCCCTGAATTCTGTTGAAGATGTGCTGAAGTGTGACGGAAGCCTCAATTTCGGAATCGGCGACCCGAACTCAACTTCAGGTTTTCTTGTTCCCACCACATATATTTTCGCAAAAAACAACGTCGATCCCAGCAAATGTTTTAAAACCGTCCGAAATGCCAACCACCAGGCAAATGCCATGTCAGCGGCCAACAAACTTGTCGACGTTGCCGCGAACAATACGGAAAACATGCGTCGTCTCGAGAAAACGGCACCAGAGGCGTTCAAAAATCTGAAAGTCATCTGGAAATCTCCGCTGATCCCGTCCGATCCCCTAGTCTGGAGAAAAGATCTGGACAAAGATATCAAGGCAAAGATTTACACATTCGTCATGTCCTATGGACGAATTGGATCCCCGGAAGAAGTTGAAAGTGCCCGTAAGACGCTGAAGCTGCTTCAGTGGGCCCCTTTCCGCCCTTCCTCTGATGCCCAGCTCTATCCCATCCGTATTCTGGCGATCAATAAGGAAATTCTAAAGATCCAGAGCAGCACGAAACTAAGTGAAGCGGATAAAAAGGCCAAAGTTGCCGAGTTGCAGAAAAAATCCGAAGCGATCAGCATGCTGGCTGAAAAAGTCCCCGGCATGTAGCGCAATTCTCTAGAAGCAATCAATCACCCGTTTTCCTGAACCGGATAGCGGGTGATTTTCTATAAATTGAATTTTCCTGCGGGGATCTTTGATGTCCGAGATAGCACAAGACATAAAAATTCCGGTTACGCCCATGCGCGAACGCCTGGTTTCCTGGGCCTCCGTTCTTATCGTCGCCGGCCTTCTCGTCTGGAGCTGGGGGCCGGTGGAAATGTATCGCTGGGTTTCCCTTTTTACAGATGCCAGCAATATGGGGGAATTTGCCAGTGGATTTTTGAAGCCTAACTTTCTAGACTGGGATATCTATGTCGCGGACATGATCGTGACCATCCAAATCGCCGTCTGGGGGACATTCCTGGCCGTGATTGTCGGTATCCCCTTCGCCATCCTGTCGTCCAATAATATTTGTCCCGTGTGGGTCGTGCAGCCTGTACGCCGGGTTATGGATGCCTGCCGGGCAATCAATGAAATTGTGTTCGCCCTTCTGTTTGTGGTGGCCGTGGGACTGGGACCCTTTGCGGGGGTCATGGCCTTGTTCGTCCACAATCTCGGGGTCGTTGCCAAGCTGTTCTCAGAGTCTGTCGAAGCCATTGACCCACAACCGGTCGAGGGTATCCGGGCCACCGGTGCAAGCAAGCTTCATGAAATCATTTATGGTGTCATACCCCAGGTCGTACCGCACTGGATTTCGTTCGGTCTCTACCGTTTTGAAACCAATGTCCGTTCAGCAACCGTACTCGGGATTGTCGGAGGCGGAGGAATTGGCCAGCTTCTCTGGGAGAATATTCGCAGCTTTGCCTATTCGGAAACCGCGGCCATCATGATCATCATAATCGCATCAATTACCTTGATCGATCTGCTATCGCAAAAACTTCGAAAATGGGCAATCTAACCAATTTCATCGTTGTTGTTCATAATTGTCTGGCACCGCAAATCGGTACAAACTCATTCCTTGGATCTCTACAGCAGGTGAATTGGAAGGCTGAAATAGGTTTTACGGTCTAGGGTGTGTTGCGACCGTCAACTTTGTCTTTCGGTTTGTCGCGGCCTATTTGAGGCTTTGAGACACATAGTTCATGAAGTGCGCGATTCCCGGCGTGACTTTGTCGGGGTCTTTTGCCAAATCATCCCAAGTCCGAAGACGCAGAGCGTCCTTATAATGTTCGTTCTGCTCAAACTCCTGCAAGTCGGGTTCCGTCATCGGTCCGCCCTGTAGTTCAAGACTCTTAACGGAAGCCGGGGAAAGGCTGTCAAAATAAGCGGGATTTTTGCCACAGAGATAACGTTTGGCAGCAACATGCAGTTTAACAGGCTCGGTAACGGCGCTATCGAACCATTGGCTGAGAAACTCTTCCCCCAATTGTTCGTGCAGGCCATCATTTTCCCGTGCTGCGGGACTGTCAAAATCCTCTTCAAGAAAATGTCCGATATCATGAAGCAAACTGGCCGTGATCAGTTTTGCATCTGCCTTGGCAGATTCGGCGAGGGTGGCACATTGCAATGCATGCTGTGTTTGGGTCACGGCCTCCCCACCATAAAGATC
>JANQOC010000287.1 GCA_028279265.1 Hyphomicrobiales bacterium | reverse complement strand
GGAACATCAGCACATGCTTGGTATTCCCGTGTGACGCATAGGCACTTGAAAGTATATCCGATTGCTGAGTGCGCGTCGGCATTCCAGTTGACGGGCCGCCACGCTGAATATTGAAAAGAACGGCCGGGATCTCCGCGAAATAGCCGAGACCGAGAAATTCGGTCATCAGCGAAACACCGGGACCCGAGGTCGCGGTGAAGGCCCGCGCACCGTTCCAGCCGGCGCCAAGCACCATGCCGATGGCCGCAAGTTCGTCTTCCGCCTGAACGACCGCGCCATTCATGCGTCCGTCTTCTGACTTGCGGAATCTCCGCATATATTTGTCAAAAGCTTCAGCGAGGGACGTTGAAGGCGTAATCGGGTACCAGGCACAGACCGTCGCTCCGGCAAAGATGCTGCCTAGCCCGGCGGCATCGTTGCCGCTTATCATGATTTTGTTTTTGGTCAGCTCCCGCCGCTGCACCCGGACATCGAGGGGGCAGTCGAAATTATCCTTCGCATAATCGTAACCCATCTTGATGGACTGCATGTTGGGCTCGATCAGTACCGGCTTCTTGGCGAACTGCTGCTGGAAGAGTTCCTGTATCGTATCGACCTCGATCTCCATCAACGCCGCCAGGGCGCCGACATAGACGACATTCTTGAAGAGCTGCCGCTGACGCGCATCGGTATAGACCTCGGCACACATCTTGGCGATGGGAATCTCCAGGATTTTGATGTCATCTCTGGGAAATTTCCTGGGCATTGTTGAATCATAGAGAAGATAGCCGCCGGGAACCATTTCCAGGAGATCCTGATTATAGGTCTGGGCGTTCATCGCAACCATGATGTCGACACCTTCGCGGCGGCCGAGATAGCCGGATTCGCTGACCCGGATTTCATACCAGGTCGGCAGGCCCTGAATGTTCGAGGGGAATATGTTTTTCGGAACGACAGGGAGTCCCATGCGAAACAGGGACTTGGCGAACAACAGGTTGGCGCTGGCCGAGCCGGACCCGTTTACGTTGGCAAACTTTATGACAAAGTTGTTGAGTTTATCTGCGTGTGACATGGCTTGATTGTCTGAGCTTCCAGGTAGATGAACTTTTGCATATCCCATGCCCCCGTCGGACAGCGCTCGGCGCAGAGTCCGCAATGAAGGCACATATCCTCGTCCTTGACCATCACCCGGCCGGTTCCCGCCAGCGTGTCCGATACGTAGAGGTCCTGGGACAGATCCGTTGCCGGGACCCGCAATCGACTGCGCAAATCGTCCTCTTCGCCATTGGCCGTGAAGTTGATGCAGTCGACGGGGCAAATATCCATACAGGCATCGCATTCGATGCACAAGCCGGTGGTGAACACGGTCTGAACGTCGCAGTTTAAGCAGCGTTCGGCCTCCTGAAAGGCGAGCCGGTCATCATAGCCGAGTTCAACCTCGACCTTCAGGCTTTTCAGTGTCAGGTTCTGATCCTGATGCGGCACCGGCACACGCCGTTCCGCCGAAAAATCGTTGTCATAGGACCATTCGTGGATACCCATCTTCTGACTGGCAATGGTCGTCCCCGGCGGCGGCCGGTTATCGGTCAGCGATTTGCCCTGGCATTCTAGATCGATGGAAATAGCCGCCTGGTGCCCGTGGGCGACAGCCCAGATGATATTTTCCGGTCCCCACGCGGCGTCACCGCCGAAGAAGACCTTGGGGTGAGAGGATCGGAACGTCGTCTTGTCGACCACCGGCATGTCCCACTCGCCGAATTCCAACCCGATATCCCGCTCGATCCAGGGAAACGCATTGTCCTGGCCGATTGCCATTAATACGTCATCGCACTCAAACAGCACCGGTTCCTCGTCCGTCGGGATCAGGGTTCGGCGACCGTTTTCATCATACTCGGCACGCATTTTTTCGAACAGCACGCCTTTCAGCTTGCCGTTTTCCATCACGAACTCTTTCGGGTTGTGATTGTCGAAAATGGGAATGCCTTCCATTTCGGCGTCTTCGATTTCCCAGTCCGAGGCTTTCATATCGGCGCGCGGGCTGCGCACCGTGACGCGCACATCCTCGCCGCCCAGTCGCAGGGCTGTCCGGCAACAATCCATGGCCGTGTTGCCGCCACCGATCACGACGACCCGTTTTCCAATTTTATCGACATGCTCGAAAGCCACCGAAGTCAGGAAATCGATGCCGATATGGATGAACGCATCCGCTTCCTGGCGGCCGGGGATATTAAGGTCCTTGCCGCGTGGCGCGCCGGTGCCGACGAATATGGCGTCGAAGTCCTGGTCGAGAATGGATTTGAGGCTGGTGATCTCTTCACCGAAGCGGCATTCGACACCCATCTTCAGGATCCGTTCCACTTCTTCATCGAGAACCGCTTCCGGCAGGCGGAACGAGGGTATGTTCGTGCGCATCAGCCCACCGCCCTGGGGATCTTTTTCAAACAGGGTACAGTGATACCCCAGCGGCAATAGATCCCGCGCGACCGTAAGAGAGGCCGGGCCGGCGCCGATCAGCGCGATTTTCTTGCCGTTCTTTTCCGCGGCTCCTTTATGAATCAGGGAATCCACATCGCCCTTGTAATCGGCGGCCACGCGTTTCAGCCGGCAAATGGCGACAGGCTTCTCTTCAACCCGTCCGCGACGGCAGGCGGGTTCGCACGGGCGGTCACAGGTGCGCCCGAGAATCCCCGGGAAGACGTTTGAATCCCAATTGATAAGGAACGCTTCCGTGTATCGTTCCTGGGCGATCAGGCGAATATATTCGGGAACGGGCGTATGCGCGGGACAGGCCCACTGGCAATCCACAACTTTGTGGAAATAATTCGGGTCGGTTATATCGGTCGGCTGCATACAGCCCCCCTAGGTTTCCGGCGCTCATGTCCACGCGCCTCTTTTTTTTGTGGTTCCATTTACACATTTCAGCGACAAGCTGTCACGCTAAATCATATGTGTAACTGTCTTCGTCTTGTGTCAACCGGCGATGTCCTTTACCACAGCAGTTTAACGGCATCGAATACCCATTATGTTGACCGAAGCAGTGATAAATCCCATAAATTTTTTCACCATGGTAAATTTGACAAATTCACTGCCCGGGAGGCTGTATTGCCTCCCCCGTCAATCCTTCGTGACACGCCCCTTCGGCGCCGCTGGCAAAGACTCCCGTGAACGCTTTTCAGAGAAAACAATATGAAAACAACCGAGCCTCGTCCGATTCACTTAAAAGACTATGCCCCGTCCGATTATTTGATAGACGAAATCTATCTGGACATCGTTCTCGACCCCACGGCAACCCGGGTTACGTCGCGCCTGCGCATTCGTCCCAATCCCGCACGCAAACCCGGCCGCAAAGCGCCACCGCTGCGCCTCGATGGTGAAGAAATTGAACTGCAGAAAGTGCTTCTATCCGGGAAGAAACTGGCGGGTTCGTCGTACCGGGTAACAAAGTCGGACTTTACCTTGCGCGCGCCTCCCCAGCGCCCTTTCACCCTGGAACTGACGACGCTCTGCAATCCCGACGCCAATAAAACCTTGTCCGGCCTCTATTTATCCAACGGTATCTACTGCACACAGTGCGAGGCGGAGGGGTTTCGACGCATAACCTACATGCTTGATCGTCCCGATATATTGTCTGTGTACACCACACGTATCGAAGCGGAGAGGAGCCGGGCCCCGGTTCTGTTGTCCAACGGCAATTTGCAGGAAAAGGGGCGCCTCAAGGACAGCGGCAGGCATTTTGCCGTCTGGCACGATCCGCATCCGAAACCGGCCTACCTGTTCGCGCTCGTGGGCGGCAAGCTCGACCGCGCCTCCAGCACTTTCAAAACCCGCTCGGGGCGCAAGGTTGACCTGAATATTTATGTGGAACCCGGGAACACCGATCGCTGCGCCTGGGCCATGCAGTCCCTCAAGCGTTCCATGCGGTGGGACGAGACCCGGTTCGGCCTCGAATACGATCTCGATATCTTCAATATTGTCGCTGTCAGCGACTTCAATATGGGAGCCATGGAAAATAAGGGTCTGAACATATTTAACGATAAATTGATCCTGGCCAAACCCGATACGGCCACCGACAACGACTATCTGGCGATCGAATCCGTGATCGCTCACGAATATTTTCACAACTGGACCGGTAACCGCATCACCTGCCGCGACTGGTTTCAGCTATGTCTGAAGGAAGGTCTGACGGTATTTCGCGATCAGGAATTTTCCTCCGATTTCCGTGATCGTGCAGTGCAGCGCATTCAGGATGTGCGGATGCTCAAGACCCATCAATATCCCGAGGATGCCGGTCCCCTGGCCCATCCCGTGCGCCCTTCGTCCTACATCGAGATCAACAACTTCTATACGGCCACGGTTTATGAAAAGGGCGCGGAACTCTGCCGTATGATCCTGACCCTCGTCGGCCGCCAGGGATTTCGCAAGGGTATGGATCTCTATTTCGAACGCCATGACGGCGAAGCCGCGACCGTTGAGGATTTCATCGGTGCCATGGCCGATGCCAACGCCATTGATCTATCCCAGTTCATGCACTGGTATGCCCAGGCGGGCACCCCCAATCTGGTGTGTGACTTCGCCTACGACGCCCGGCGCAAACAGGCGACCCTGCGCATCGATCAGATCATGCCGCGCAAGACCGGCCAGACCAGCGTCCCCCTCCATATTCCGGTGAAAATTGGACTACTTGGAACCGATGGCCGGGAACAGTCCTTGGAACTGGACAGCGGCGAGTTGATCGATGACGGCCTGTTACAGATCCGAGAACGGAAAAACGAATTTACGTTCGTTAATTTGAAAACGAAGCCGATTTTGTCGTTTTTACGTGGCTTCTCCGCGCCGGTGAATATTACACTGGATCGAAATTCGAAAGATCTCGAATTCCTGATGATCCATGATACGGATCCTTTCAACCGCTGGGATGCGGTCCAGACCCTGGCCATGGATAGCCTTGTTAACCTGGCTGAAGCCCGGCGCAACAATCAGCGACGTCAGCCCGCGACCGGCAAAAGCCTGTGCGAAGGCCTGAGCCACATCCTCAAAGATAGATCCCTGGCCCCGAGTTTCAAAACCGAGTGTCTGCGCTTGCCGAGCGAGTCCGATATTGCCCGCCAGATAGGGGCCAATGTGGACCCGGAGGCTATACACTGGGCCCGACGGCAGCTATTGCGCACTTTGCGTCAGAACCTGGAACGCCAGTTCGTGCAGATTTACAGATCCAACACCGTGCCGGGACGCTACACGCCTTCCGTGGAAGCGGTGGGCAAACGCGGTCTTCGCAATGCGGTATTGGCCATTCTCGCCAGTGACGACAAGCCGGAGACGGCTAAGCTCCTGCATAAGCACTACACGGAAGCCCGCAATATGACGGACCGGATTATCGCCGTTTCCCTGCTGGCTGACAGCACTTCCGATATTCGCAAGCAGGTGCTCGCCGATTTCTACGAAAGATATGAAGATGATCACCTGGTGATGGATAAATGGTTTGCGGTTCAGGCCATGTCGTCACGGCCGCAAGTGGTGGATGAGGTCAAGGGGCTCATGAGCCACCCGAAATTCTCCCTTAAAAATCCCAACAAAGTCCGCGCCCTCATCGGCGCTTTCGCCCAGGGCAATCCGCTGAACTTCAATCGCGTTGACGGGCAGGGTTATCAGCTGTTGGCGCAGACGGTTCTGGAAATTGACGGGTTCAATCCTCAGATCGCCGCGCGCCTCGCCGGTGCTTTCCGCAGTTTCCGCATCCTGGAGGCCAAGCGCAAGCGTCTCGCCCGCGCTGCTCTTAACACCATCGCCAAAGATAAGGGACTTTCGCGCAACAGTTACGAGATTATTTCCAAAATCCTGGAGGCATGACCCTCAGTCAGCACAAAATTATCGTCTAGGTGCAGGATTTTGCTGGACAAAACCCCACCAAATCACTTGAAATAAAAAAGTGATTCGGAATGCGGCGTTTTCGAATCGCAGAAACATTTTGGGGCAGCACTTCTCGTTTTTGGAGCAGGCAATGGCGCGGTTCGGGGCCGAACGCCAGCTGGATCTGTATGGTCCGGTGGCGGTTCTTCGAGGCATTTTGAATAACTCGATTTTACCAGCCTTCGCTGCCGTTCGCGACCGACTCATCAGTTTTTTACCTTCGCATCGTCCCTCATCACAGCCTCAGAATTTTGATCCCCAGACTTCCGGTCCCCAGACTTCCGGTCCCAAGACTTCCGGTATCCAAACTTTCGGTATCCAGCCTTCCCATCTCCAGACTTCCGCTCCCCGCGCTTTCAATCCCCACACCGCCGCTCAAGCCCAGTCCGGCAGAAACCGTACGCGCAATGCCCCTTCGCGAAAGAAGAAGCGTTCCGCCGGACTGATCTCCACGGATCGCCTGCTCAGACTGTGTGTCCCAGCCCTGATTATCCTGCTGATGATTTTCGCTCTGAGCCGGCTGGTCGTCCTTGGCACAGTCCTGAAAACGGAAACCCTGCAGACCGCGGGTCATAACCTGACCCTGATCGCCCAGTCTCTCTCGGTCCGCTTTTCCGCGTCCCTCACATCCACCCGCAGCCGTATCATTCACGATTACCGCCTGTGGCCGGAACACATGGCCGAAAGCCTGATCGATGCGCCCCTGAGATCGACCCATTCCGTTTATCTCACGGACCGCGGCGGTATCCTGCGGGCGGTTTCCCACGGCACGCCCCTGCGCGTCGGCCAGAATATCTTCGATCATATCCCAACGTCACAGCTTGAACGGCCTTTATTCACCGGTTCCTCGGTCTACGAGCTGACAATCGGCGACAGCGCTCCCCTGCTGGCCTCGATCCGCGTGCTGCCGAATATCGGCTTGATTGTCATTGCCGAGAACAAGAAAGCGGCGCTGGCACCCTGGTTTCAGCGGGCTCGGGCGGAAATCTGGCAGTTCCTGCTGACCAGCCTGATCCTTTTGAGCCTCTCCCTCTGGATTAACCATCTGTCGGCGCGGTCCCAGTACGCAGAACACATTCTCCACTCCCGGCGCGCGGCCAGTGCCATGAATGCCCGCCTGCTGGATGCGGTGGCCACTGTCTCGGAGTCCTTTGCGCTCTGGGACCGGGAAGGCAATCTGGTGATGTCCAACCAGAAGTTCCAGAAATTCCACCGCCTGCCCGACCATCTCGTCCGCCCCGGCGTGGCGTTCGAGAAAATTGCCGCTGCCGCCGATGCGCCGGTGTTGAACAATTCCCTGGTGGGACGCACCAATTCCGACGCCCGCGCTGTCTCCTATGAGGCGCAACTGGCTGACGGGCGCTGGCTGCATGTCAATGAACGGCGTACACGAGACGGCGGGATTGTCAGTATCGGCACCGATATCACGCCGGTTAAGTCTTCCGAAAAGCAATTGTCGGAGCGCGAAGTGGAGCTTCGGGCCACGGTCGAAGACCTGCAATCCTCCCGCCTTCAGCTGGAAAAACAGGCCCAACAGCTTGTGGAACTCGCGGACAATTACATGAAGGAAAAAACCCGCGCCGAGGCCGCTAACCGCACGAAGTCGGAATTTCTCGCTAATATTAGCCACGAATTGCGCACGCCCCTGAATGCCATAATCGGATTCTCAGATGTTATGCAGCGGGGGCTTTTCGGGCAGATTGAGAACAGCAAATACAATGAATATGTCGCCGATATCAACGATAGCGGCAACTATCTGCTGGAGGTCATCAACGATATTCTCGACATGTCGAAGATTGAGGCCGGGCAGCACAATCTCGATCTCCAGCGTTTCGATATCGGCGAAATCATTGACGAAGCCCTGCGCATCGTGTCCTCGAACGATTCAGCTGAGGGTATATCCTTCCAGCGCCGTGGCCTGGAAGAGCTTTACCTCTCCGCCGACCGCCGCTCCATCAAGCAGGTTCTGATCAACCTGCTTTCAAACGCCGTGAAGTTCACGCCTGATGGCGGCCATGTGACTGTGGAGCTGAAACCCAGGGGCGAGATGGCCCAGGTTTCCATCACGGATACGGGGATCGGCATTCACAAGGACGACCTCGAAAAACTGGGCCGCCCCTTCGAGCAGGTCGAAAATCAGTTCACAAAGAGCCACAAGGGTTCGGGCCTCGGACTGGCGATTTCCCGTTCCCTCATCGAGCACCATGGTGGCAAACTGACCATACGCAGCAAGCTGCGCAAGGGCACAACGGTGATCTTCAACCTGCCTCTTGAAACGGATATCAAAAGTGATAACGGCAGTGCTGCCGGGGCCAACGGAGGTCAGGAAACTGCCGTCGCCTGATCATTGCATGCTGTCAATCCGGTGCGACATCTACAGCCCCCATTAATTCCCGGATTTCAGGAGATTCCCGCGCACCTAGGTCGAATTTGCCTGTTACCGCCTGTTATCTGACCGCCTGTTACCTGTCGCGATCGGAACGCCGCGGGGGCCGGCCGTCACGCCCGAGGATCTTGCGGCCGAAGAGCCGCAGAAGTCTTTGCCGTTCCTGGGGTTCCAGTTTCTGGATGAGTTCCACCAGCGCCGGCTGCGAGGCGGAGCGGGCCTGGAGTTCCAGTTCCCGTGTGCGGTTGAGGGATTCCAGAAACCGGGTCTCATCGAACGGTTCTGTTCGGATAATCTCAGCGGATTCCCGCCGGGATTTGCGCACCTCCTGCCACATGGAGCGGGTGGTCTGCCGGTGCTGTTTCAGAAAGTCACGAACCAGTTGCCGCCGCTCTTCCGGCAGGGAGCGCAGAAAAGAGCGAAATCCCTGACTTCCCTTGCGCTCTTTAAAAGCCGGCCCGTCATGGCGCTTCGCAAACAGAGCTCCACCGACAGCGCCGATGATCAGGAAATTGAGAGAAAGCGATGTAATCAGCGCAATCCAGATCCACCGGGAAGGCCCTGAGCGCGGGCTTTCATTTCCTGTGTTGTCAGGATTTGCGCTATTGTCCGTGCTTTCGCTGCTATCCGAGCTTTCGCTCATTGTAAATCCTCCGAAGAGATCAGGCTTTCGGCAAAACTCTCTTCAATAAAAAATGTATCCAGTTCGGAATTCAAGCTGCTATCCAGGTCCGCGACCTGGGTACCGGTCACATTCAGCAATGAACTGCCTGCAAAATCGTTCATGCCGATATAAATACCAAATAGCAGCGACGCGGCCATGAGGCCGGCCGCCGGCCAAAATCGGGGAGCCAGGCTCTGATGCGTCGTTGTCCGGCGCGCTGAACGCGGCGGCGGTGGAAAGGAAACGACATTGGTCTCCGTTTTTTCCTGAGACGAATTTCCCGAATGGCCCGCCGTTTCGGCGATTTGAACAATTCTGTCTGCTAAATCAGCGGCAGGTTCAAATGTTTCGGACCGGTCAAGCAGGGTATCCAGTGCCTGGAATTCCGCCAGCAGCTTCTGCGCCGCCTGATTTTCCCTAATGAAACCCTCAAGAGCAGGCCGTTCGATTTCGGGCCAGCGGTCCCGATCGCCACCATACGCTTCAAGAACGTGGGTCAATCGCGCCATTTGTGCCTTGTTGTCTGTTTCCCTTGTCATCGTTCGATTCTTTCGTTCAGTCTATTCGTGTTTCCGGACCTGCCGAAGTGGCAAACTACTTATCATTCGGGTCCGGCAACAGCGTTGTCCATTCTGCTTTCAGTTTCTGTTTCATCGTCCGTCGGCCGCGGGCAAGAAGCGATTCAACGGCCTCCACCGAGATTTCAAGTATGTCTCCTGTTTCCTTCATGGAATGACCTTCGAAGTGAAACAGGACAAGTGCGAGACGCTGGCGTTCCGGAAGCCCCATCATCACCTCCTGCAGGCGTTTTGTGAGGGCCTTGTTTTGCAGGTTTGTGTCCTGGTCTCCCATGTAGGACGCTTCATACTTTTCATCCAGCTGTTCGGTCCGCCGTCCCCGCAGGCGATCGATACAAAGGTTTGAGGTCACCCGGTGCAGCCATGTCGAGAGGCGCGCTTTCTCCGGATCGAACTTTCCGGCATTTTTCCAGAGCCGGAGAAAAACTTCCTGGACAATATCTTCGGCTTCCGCTTCGTCCCCGAGCATGCGCCGGGCGACCGCATATATATGGTGCACTTGCCGGTCGACCAGGATCTTATAGGCGGCACTGTCACCGTTAGCGGTGCGTGCAACCAGATCGGCCTCAGCGGCCGCCTCACTGTCGCGGCGCTTTTCCGTTGCCCTGGCATCGCTTTTCGCTGGCGACACGTTCACCGTCCCATCCTGGTTAATTCGGGTTCCAGTGTTACCGTGATCGGCAGCATAAACCAAGCGAAGTCGGGGCCTGGTGACCGCTTTCCGGTGACGAGCACTGTTGACAACACCCATCTCGTCACTCCCCTGCAAAGGTGCGTCGTCGAGTTCTGCCCTTCCAACACATCTGCCACTATCCCTCTGTTATTAATGGATTTTTTCCCATTGTTTTGATGTCGGTAACCTTCTTTGACAGCAAGAACCGTAGGCAACCGGATTTGCCTGTACAAGGATAAGCGGTGTCTCATTTGCTGAACTCACCTCTTTTACGATGCATCCGGTCCTTATCCGTCGCTGGGAACAGGTCCATGGCAACCGGCGGTGCGTTGCTCCTAGGTGGAAGCGGCGCGTCCCGGATCGATAATTTTGTCAAAATGGGCTTTGACCGTGCTCAGGGATTCGCGCAAATCTGATTCGACACGGGCGAAGTCCGGCGCATCGAGCGCGCGCATCAACAGTCCTTTCAGACCCTCCGGGGCCCGTGTCGGATCAAAGGCCTCGTCGACACTCAGGCGCAGAATCTGGGTCAGGTTGTGATAGCGCTCCGCTGCCAGACCAAGTTCTTCGGCTGCCGCACTTTCCAGAAATCCCGCCCTGGCGACCTTGTTAAGGGCTGTCGCCGTGTTCGTATCCAGGATTTCGGGGGCTTCATGGGCATGGGCAAGTTGCAGATATTGGGCAATAAACTCCAGGTCGACCAGCCCGCCCCGCACATTCTTGATGTGCCAGATATTGTCGGTTTGGCGTTCCTTTTCCAGTCGCGCACGCATTTCGAGTATGTCCGTTGCCAGTTGCTCCGGCGGATGCGGTCGGGTGAGAACTTCGTGAATAATCGCCTCCACCTGGCTTTGAAGACCTGGTTCCGAAGTCACCACCCGGGCCCGGGTCAGGGCCATATGTTCCCAGGTCCAGCTCTGCTTGTCATGATACTCGATAAAACTGGCGAGCTGGGTCGCAACGGGACCCGACCGCCCCGAGGGACGCAGGCGCATATCCACTTCGTATAGGGTGCCCTCCGCCGTCGGTGAAGAAAGCGCCGTCACCAGCCGCTGTGTCAGGCGGGTGAAATACTGCATACCCGACAGCGGTTTCGCGCCATCTGATCCGGTGCAGTCCGGGTCGAAATCATAGACAACAATGAGGTCCAGATCGGAGCTGGCGGTCATTTCCCGCCCACCAAGCTTGCCCATGGCCAGAACTCCCCACACGCCGTCTTTTAGGCGTCCATGGGCGCGTATCATATCTTCTTCTGCCTGATCCTTGAGGCCGTCGATCAGATGATCCGCAAGATTGGCATAGGCGGTTCCGGCCTGTCCGGCGGTAATCGTGCCCGAGAGAACGCGAACACCTGTGAGAAAGGCCTGCTCCTGTCCAACGCGTCGCGACAGGTCCAGGGCATCCTGAAAATCGGTCGCCTCATCGAAAGCATGATCAACCAGATCCTTAAGCTCCTGATCCGTCGGCAGATCCCCAAAAAAGCCCGGATCAAGCACGGCATCGAGAACTTTCGGCCGCCGGGTCATGATCTGGGCCAGGCGCGGGGTTGTCCCCATCATGTTTGTCATCAGGCGCAGAAGGCTCGGATTGTTTCGCAGTAGGGAAAAGAGCTGTACCCCGGTCGGCAGTTCGGAAAGGAACTTGTCGAAGGCGGCCAGTCCAAGATCCGGTTCGGAAGTATCCCCAAGACATTCCAGCAATGTCGGCAGCAGTTCCGACAGGCGCTCCCGTGCCCGCTCCGAGCGCGTGGCTCCATAGCGTCCGGCGAGCCAGGTCCGTACCTTGGCCGCCGCCGCTTCGGCATTCTGGAATCCGAGTTCTTGCAGATTGACCAGTGTCTGGGGATCATCGTCGACACCGGAAAAATTGAACCGCGCACTGCCCTCGCTTTCGCCGATCTGGTCCTCGAAAAGTTCACCATAAAAAGACTGGACACTCTCCAGGCAGGTGCGCAGGGCCACGAAAAAATCTTCCGCCTTTTCAAAGCCGCTGAAGCGGGCGACGCGGACAAGCTCTTCATCCCCCTCGGGCAATGTATGGGTCTGCTCGTCGGCAATCATCTGCAGGCGGTGTTCCACATGGCGCAGGAACAGGTAATTCTGCTTCAACTGGCTGGCCACATGCTCGGCGACCCACTTGTTATCAACAAGTCGGTTCAGGGCTTCAAGCGTACGCGACACGCGCAATTCCGGCTGCCGCCCGCCGGCGATCAGTTGCTGGGTCTGGACAAAGAACTCGATCTCCCGAATGCCGCCGCGGCCGAGCTTGATATTGTGTCCCTTGACGGCAATGCTGCCATGGCCCTTGTAGGCATGGATCTGGCGTTTCATGGCATGGACATCGGCAATGGCCGCATAATCCAGATAGTTGCGCCAGACGAAAGGGGAAAGCTGGTGCAGGAACTCCTGCCCGGCCACTTCATCACCGGCGACAAACCGGGCCTTGATCATCGCCGCCCGCTCCCAGCTCTGGCCGAAGCTCTCGTAATAGATCAGCCCGGCCTCGGTCGACAGCGCCACCTGGGTCGCCCCGGGGTCCGGCCGCAGCCGCAGGTCCGTGCGGAAGACATAGCCGTCTGCCGTCCGCTCCTGCAGCAACTTGACGAGATCCCGGGTCAGGCGGATGTAAAACATCGGCGCTTCCACTCCGTCGCGGAAGGTCACGTTTTCGGCATCGTAGAAGATGATGAGATCGATATCGCTGGAATAATTGAGTTCAAAGGCCCCGTACTTACCCATTCCGATGACGATATACCCGCATCCCTTTTCGGGTTCCTGTGCATCTTGCGGCAGATAGTCCCCTTTTGCACCGGCGCGGGCAAAAAGATAGCGCACGGCCTGCTGAAGTACCTGGTCTGCAGCCCGGCTCAAGGTTTCGGTCGTCTCCCCAACCCCGAATACGCCGGCGATATCCGCCAGGGCAATCGTCAGGGCCACCTGGTTCTTGTAAACCCGGAGAATATGCATGGCCCGATCAAAGGCAGGCGTCTCCCGCAAATCCTCCTCCAGGCCGACGGCGAGCGCCTGCAGCAATGCCTGAGGTTCGGTTTCGACGATAGTCACCAGAAATTTGGGATCCCGCATAATCTGCGCCGTCAGATAGGGGGACGTGGAAAACACAAACCGGAGAAGCCCTTCCGTCTCTTCGGAAACTTCATAGTCGTCGGTCAACAGGGCAGCGTCCCCTTCGGGCGTGTCGCTCTGTTGTACCTCTGCAAGATTTTTTCGGAAATCAACCCAGCACTGTTCGGCACGATCCGCGTCATAAAGAACCAGGTTTGACTTAATTTGCGCCTTCAACTTTGCCAAATGCGGCCTCGTTTCCTGCTCGTTCCCGGGACTTTGATGCGGCACCTTGGGCTTCCGCTCGTGGCACCTTTGAGGTCCGGGCATTTTCATCGCTGGACAGTTTTTCCGATCTCGACGGCTTGTCCAGACTATCCGCAATCGGCAGAGTCAGTATTGCCCTGAGCCCCGGATTATTATCTTCAAATTTAATGCTGCCACCGTAAAGCCTGGCAACAGCGGCGACAAGCGATAAACCGAGACCGCTGCCCGCCTGTGAACGGCTTTTTTCAAGGCGTACAAATCTTTTCAGGACCCGCTCGCGATCGCCTTCAGGTATGCCCGGACCGGAGTCGGCAACGGATATTTCCGCCCGCTCCCCCTGCCGTGTGATCTCGACCAGGATTGACGACCGATCAGCGCGATCCGATGCCGAACCGCGTCCCTTGTCGGCACCGCTGGTATATTTAATCGCATTGTCGATGAGATTTGCCAGAGCCTGTCCGATGAGCTGACGATCGACCATGAGCTCGACCGTTTCATCGTGACGGGCATCGAGGGTCATATGATGGTCTTCCGCAAGCGGTTCGTAGAGCTCAATGACATCGCGGACAATATCGGCGGCGGCCACCCGTTCCGCCGATTTCCGAGCCGCACCCGCTTCCAGACGGGCAATGCTCAGCAGCGAATTGAACGTGCGGATGAGGATATCGGCATCCTCGATCGTTTGCTGCAGGGTCAGGCGATAATCCGATTCACTCTCGGCACTGCGCAGCGCACTCTCGACCCGGTTCCGCAACCGGTTGAGGGGGGTTTTCAGGTCGTGGGCGATATTGTCAGAAACTTCTTTGAGCCCCATCATCAGTTGCTCGATCCGCTCCAGCATTTCATTCAGATTCTGCGACAGCCGGTCCAGCTCATCACCTGACCCGGTCAGGGGTATGCGCTCACTTAGGTCGCCGCTCATAATCGTCCGGCTCGTCGCCGTCACCATGTCAATGCGCGACAGGATATTGCGGCTGACGAGCCAGCCACCGACGACACTCACGAAAGCCATGAAGGCGAGTCCCCAAAGCAGGGCCGAGCGAACGATATTGGAAAGCAGGCGCCGGTCCTCGATATCCCGCCCGACGATCAGGCGAAATCCGCCGCTGAGCCGAAAAACGCTGGCAAAGGCAAGGCGCGATTCAGCACCGCTTTCGCCGGGCCGCCGGTAGACGAATTCCACACGGCCCAGCGTATCCCACAGCGTTCTCGAACCCGACTGCAGATTTCCGGCTATGCCGCGCCCGGGAGCATCGGTGACCAGGTATAGGCTGTTTCCGGGTTGCTGGCTGCGTTCGGCGATCGTGGCCGTCAGACGGGCGATTCCCCCCTGACTGTACTGTTCCGCGAGCCCCTGAATTTCGGCCTGAATGGTCTGCTCCAGCTGACGGGCAAAAAGCACATTCGTATTCCAGTAGATATAGGCAATGGCCAGGCCG
>JANQOC010000272.1 GCA_028279265.1 Hyphomicrobiales bacterium | reverse complement strand
TTTCCTCCCTCGCCCAGAATGCCCGAGGCATGGGCATCGTCGCAAATAACGAAGGCATCATGAGCCCGGGCAAATTCCGAGATCCGCGACATGTCGGCGATGTCTCCATCCATGCTGAACACGCTTTCCGTCAGTATGAACCGCGGTAGATCGGCGGCGGCGGTTTCCAGCAGCTGTTGCAGATGTTCGGTGTCCAGGTGCCGGTAGCGCTTCTGGCGGACCTGCGCCGCCACGCAGCCGAAATGCATGCTGTTGTGATTGAGGCGGTCCGAAAACACCTGCGGTTCGCCGGATAGAATTTTTCTATCAAAAAGGGCCTGGAGCAGGGTCGCATTGGCCTGATAACCGGACCCCATGATCAGGGCCCGTTCGGTGCCTTTCAGGGCAGCGAGTTTGGCTTCGATCTTTTCGAAACATTGCAAATTTCCAGTGACCAGGCGCGACGCGCCGCTTCCAGCGCCGCATTCCTCTGCCCAGGCTTTGGACCGCGCCACGATTTCCGGGTGAAAGCTCAGCCCCAGATAGTCATTGCTGGAAAAGTTTACGTAAGATTTGTCATCGACCCGGATTTCCCTTGCATTGGTACGCACCACGGGCTTGAGTGATCGCCGGAGATCCTGGGATTCCAGGGCGTTCACATAAGATGAATAGCAGCTTTCTATCGTTCCCATTTTCTTGTATGAATCACACTACAAACTGAAATTTCGAACGGATTGTATTCGGGACCCCTATGCTTGACAAACCAACCCATCATTCGGATGACGCAAAGATAGTTGATGACCCTAGCAGCGCCGATGCCACGGACCATAGCATACGACATGATTGGTCAAGCGAGGAAATTCAATCAATTCTGGAATCTCCGTTAACCGACCTTATTTACCGGGCCCAGACCCTGCATCGGGCTTACCATGACGACAATTCCGTCCAGCTGGCCAGCCTCATGAGCATCAAGACAGGTGGCTGCCCGGAGAATTGCAGCTATTGTCCGCAGTCCGCGCATTTTTCCCGCGAGACGGGTCTTAAAAAAGAGAAACTCTCGGAAGTCGACGAGGTTATGCGTCAGGCCAAGCAGGCCAAAGCCGCCGGCGCCAGCCGCTTTTGCATGGGGGCCGCCTGGCGCGAGGTACGCGACGGGCAGGAATTTGACGATGTGCTGGATATGGTTCGCGGTATCCGCTCCCTGGGAATGGAGGCGTGCACGACGCTGGGCATGCTGACACGGGAGCAGGCGCAACGGCTCGCCGATGCCGGTCTCACCGCTTACAATCATAATCTCGATACGTCGCCGGAATTTTACTCTGAAATCATCACCACCCGCACCTACCAGGATCGTCTCGACACCCTTGCCAATGCCCGGGAAGCCGGTCTGACGCTCTGTTCTGGTGGTATTATCGGCATGGGCGAATCCAATACCGACCGGGCGCGCATGTTGCAGGTTCTCGCAAATCTCGATCCGCATCCCGAAAGCGTGCCCATCAATGCGCTGGTGCCGGTCAAGGGCACGCCGCTGGAAAACCAGGCGCCCATCGATCCCCTGGAAATGGTGCGCATGATTGCCACGGCGCGGATAGCGATGCCGAAAGCGCGGGTGCGCCTGTCTGCGGGCCGGCGTAATTTTTCCCGGGAAACACAAATCCTCTGTTTCCTGGCCGGTGCCAACTCCATTTTCTACGGCGACAAATTGCTGACCACGTCGAATAATGAAGCCAATGAGGATCTGGCGCTGATCGAGGAAATGGGTCTGAAAGTTTTCGATCCCGTCAAAGGCGATAGCGCCGGCGTCTGAGGGCAAACGCCCGCAACAAGGGTGCGCCGCATTCCCGTTTTTGCTCGCTTGCCGACTCCGCTCATGTCGATCCTGCTCTTGTCGACCCCACGAGCGTCCGCCGCCTTTTTTGAGGGCCTGTCCCGGTTTCTAAGGTCCGCCGGCCACAATCACATCCCGGTAGGTCTGGCGTTGCTGCAGTCTCTCATAATATTCCTGCAGGGCCGTCAGTTGCGGCCGGTCGATATCGAGGGAAAAATAGCGATGGGTAAACATGCCGGCGGGAAAGTCGGCAGCGGTGAAACCGTCTCCGGCTACATAGGCGCTGGATTTTCCGATTTGTTCGTTCAGGATCCCCATGAGCCGGTTCACGCGTTTTTTCTGCTGCGCCTGCATGTCCGGGTCCCCGAGCGCCTGGTTACCGACCACCTGGAATGTAAATATGGGAAAGATCTGGGGGGCAAGCGCCGCGATCTGCCAGTCCATCCACTGCTCGACAATCGCGCATTGTTTTGTGTCCCGGGGCAGCAGGTCATCCCGGGAGTTTTCCCGCACCAGGTAGCGGATAATCGAATTGGATTCCCAGAGAACGAAATCGCCTTCGACGATCGTCGGGACCGTTCCGTTGGGGTTGAGGGCCAGATGTTCCGGGGACTCACCGGATTTGAAGCCGCGCCCATAATCGAGCCGCTCATGGGGAATGCTCATTTCGGCACACGCCCACAAAACCTTGCGCACATTAGATGAGTTGTCTCGACCATAGATTGTCAGCATGGGAATCCTCCGAAATTTATCCGACCGTCATTTGTTGCGGTTAACTGTCCTCTTCTGTAATCGCACTCCGATTGTCAAGGCCAAACTGCGCTGGCCACACTTTGTTTAGCCGCCATGCTGCCAGGGAGGGACAGGGGAGAAGGCATCCACGAAAAAGTCGATGGTCGCGCGAATTTTCGCCGGTGGTCTCCGGTCAGAGGGGTAAGCGGCAAAGATGCCCTCCAGCTCTATAGGGGCATGATCCAGCTCAAGGGGCACCAGGATGCCCGCGTCAATCTCCCGCTGAAGCAGGAAGGTCGGCTGATAGATAATGCCGTGTCCGCCAACCGCGGCGGCAACCAGCGCATCCCCGTTGTTGGCCTGCATCGATCCGGTCACCGCAACCCGCTTTTTGCCATCGCTGCCAAAATGCCAGCGATCCACACCAACCTGGCGGGAGAGCGTATAGCCCAGGCAATTGTGCTCCGTCAGTTCCTCGATCCGCCGGGGATGGCCGTGGCGCTCCAGATAGGCCGGAGCCGCACATACCGCCATGGTGCAAGGTGCCAGCCGTCGCGCAATCATGCTCGAATCCCTGAGCTTGCCGATACGGATGACCAGGTCCCAGCCCTCTTCAATAAGATTGATATGGCGATCATTGAGACCGAGGTCCAGTTCGAGCATCGGATAGCAGTCCGCCAGTTTCGGCAACAGCGGTGCGATCTCTCGAATGCCGAATGAGACAGGGACATTCAGCCTCAATCTTCCCTGTACTTCGGTGGTCTCCAACGCGGTACGAGCATCGGCTTCGGCGATATCTTCCAGGATTCTCTCGCTCGCCTCCAGGTAAATCCGTCCCGCCTCCGTCAGGGTCAGCCGCCGGGTGGTGCGATGGAGAAGTTTGATCCCGAGGCGTCCCTCCAGGGCCGCCATATGCTTGGTGGCCATGGTCTGGGACATGCCCAGCGCCCGAGCTGCCGCCGACAGGCTGCCCAGGGCCACCACTCGTGAAAAAACCTGCATTCCGGTTATGCGATCGAGCATCGGTTCCACCTCACACTACTAGTGTGAAATTATATTCTTATTGTCCCTATTATCAAATGAAAGTTTTAACCAATATTGCCTCTACGAACATCAATGTTGAACGCAACTTGAATATGTCCCGGACACGGGGACACGGAAATATAAGAATGGAGGTTCCAATGATTGACCAACGTACAACGCCTTACGCGGCCCTGCTGCTCCGGGTGGGCCTGGGAATCATGCTCCTGGCCCATGGTCTGCTGCTCAAAGTATTTACCTTCG
>JANQOC010000257.1 GCA_028279265.1 Hyphomicrobiales bacterium | reverse complement strand
GAGATGGCATTGACCCGGGCATTCTTGTGCAGGTCGTTATAATTGTGAAGACTTTTTCGCTTCGGGGATGGAATCCGTCGAGGCAAAATAGGGTTTGATATCGATCAGCGGTGTATTGTCCAGGCAATCCACGGCATCGACTTTGATGATGCCATTTTCCTCATCAATTTCGAGGAGTTGTACAAATTCAAGACCGATCGGATTGGGCCGCACAGGGCTGCGCAGGGAAAACGTCCCCGTCGGATTGTCCGCATGCGCCGGATTCTGAATGATGAGATTACGCTCCGACCTATCCAGCCAGACCAGAAGAATGGCATGGGAAAAACGCGAGAGGCCTCTCAAGGCCGGACGCCAGGCGGCATCGACCAACACTTCCGCGGTTTTTTGACGTTCCCGCGCCTGCACCATGTTTCTCGGGCATTCGGCCCGGTCGGTCCATGGCGAGTGTACCCGACCGATATAAACAAGCCCGGCCGAAGGCTCCATTTGCGCCGGATCGATATCGGCGGCGATTTCGTTGGGGCGGGGTTCACGTCCTGTCATGCGTGTTTCCTTCTGATCCCGAGATCATTTTTGAATTTGCCTAAACTTCTGCTCGAATATATCCGGGATTTGCCGGGATCAAGGCGATAATCTCCAGAAACCGGCAGGTTCTCGATATATGTCCCGGCTAGTCGAAGAGCGCCACCGCGCGGGTCCAGCCGGCGGATGCGCTTTTGATCTTGAACGGAAAGCACGAGACGATGAATCCCTTGTCCGGGAGCTGCTCCAGGTTCTGCAGTTTCTCCATATGGCAATAAGGGATCTCGATGCCCGCATAGTGACCTTCCCAGATGATCGACGGGTCTTTTGTTTCCAGCCAGCGTTCGCGCATGTGGTCAAAGGGCGCATCCCATCCCCAGGCATCAATTCCGGCGACGCGCACCCCGCGTTCCGTGAGGTAGAGGGTCGCTTCCCGGCCCATACCGATACCCGCGGTCATAAATTCGTCGGTGCCGTAACATTCGCTGGCACGGGTATTGACGAGCACAATGTCCAGTGGCTGCAGTTCGTGATCAATGCGTTTGAGTTCCGCCTCGACCTCGGCGGCAGTCACGACGTGACCGTCCGGCAATTTGCGAAAATCAAGTTTCACACCCGGACGGAAGCACCAGTCCAGGGGAATCTGGTCAATGGTCATCATGGGATCGCCGTTCTTGTCGACGGGATGGAAATGGTACGGTGCGTCAAGATGAGTGCCGTTGTGGGTAACCAGATTGATCCGCTCCCAAGACCAGCCCTTGCTGTCGGGAAGCTGATCCACGGTCAGGCCGGGGAAAAACTGGCACACCATCTCTGCATTGTCGGCGTTAGTCTTGTATTCGATCTGGGGACGCATGATTTCGTGATCGGTCACCGTCTCATTGTCGAGGGGCATGGATATATCAACTATTTTTGAAGGCAATTGCATCTTGGACTCCATAAACTAGGCGGGATTCAATGTCTGAAAGCCGGATTTGCGGTACCGGATTGTCACAAGCGGCCGACTGGGCTGAGATTAACAGCTCTCGAATTCGTGTAAAACCCCGGAGCCGGAATTTGTGCCCGTAAAGCGGTTGAACGACACCCCCAATTAGCGATATACAGACAATCAGGTACCTAAATTAATCACCACATCGACTCATCTGAAAATGAAACTCAGGTGCACGACGTGCCTCAGACAAGGAACGGGCCGAGCGTATATGATTGAGCCCGGAATTTGGGAAGGATGCATTGTATGGCCTACGAAAAACTCGAACTACTCATCGACGGGGAATGGACCCAGGGAACATCGGGAAAGTCGGAGAAAGTGATCAATCCGGCGACTGAGGAAGTTCTTGGTGAACTGCCTCATGCGAGTGCCGCGGATTTGGATCGCGCTCTCGACGCCGCCCAGAGAGGATTCGAAGTCTGGAAATCAAAATCACCGGCCTCTCGTCAGGATGTCATGGAAAAAGCCGCTCGGCTGATGGAAGATCGGCTCGATACAATCGCCGAAAACCTCACACGCGAGAACGGCAAGCCGCTTGCTGAAAGCAAAATCGAAATGGGTTTTGTCATTGCCGTCACGCGATGGTACGGGGAAGAAGGCAAGCGGGCCTATGGCCGCCTCATTCCGCCGCGCATTCCGGGCGCGCGCCAGATGGTGTTGAAGGAACCGGTCGGACCCGTAAACGCTTTCGTCGCCTGGAATTTCCCCGGTACGAACGTCATTCGTAAAGTTGCGGGTTCCCTGGCCGCAGGCTGTTCCATCATTATCAAGGCCAGCGAAGAAACACCGGCCACCTGTATCGCCATTGCCCGTTGTTTCCAGGATGCCGGTTTGCCGCCGGGAGTACTGAATGTCGTGTTCGGTGTTCCTGACGAGGTTTCCCGTCATTTGCTGGCATCACCTATTCCAAAGAAACTTTCGTTCACCGGCAGCGTTCCGGTTGGCAAGCATCTCCAGAAGCTGGCAGCGGATACGCTCAAGCGCTGCACCATGGAACTTGGTGGTCATGCCCCGGTGCTGGTCTTTGACGATGCCGATGTCAACAAAACCCTGGACGCTATTTTTCCTCACAAATTCCGAAATGCCGGGCAGGTTTGTATTTCCCCGACCCGGTTTTACGTGCAGGAAAAAATCTACAACGAATTCGTTGATGGCTTCACGGAACGCGCCCAGAACCTCAATGTCGGCAACGGGCTCGAAGACGGCACACAAATGGGACCGCTGATTGCAGCACGTCGTCTCGATGTCATGGACGAGTTTATGAGCGATGCGCGGGACAAGGGTGCAAATATTGTCACGGGTGGCGAGCGTATCGGCAACCAGGGCAGCTTCTACGCGCCGACAGTCCTGAAGGACGTGCCCGATGAAGCCAAGATCATGGTTGACGAGCCTTTCGGTCCTGTTGCACCGATGACGACATTCAAGAACTTTGATGATGTTGTTGAGCGGGCCAACAGCTTACCGTTCGGACTGGCCGCTTATGCCTTTACTTCCGACGGTGAACGCGCCCGCAAACTCGGAGACGCTGTTGAAGCCGGTATGGTCGGTGTCAACCATGTCGGCATCTCCATGCCCGAGACACCGTTCGGCGGCATCCTGGACAGCGGTTATGGATCCGAAGGCGGGATCGAGGGGCTGGAAGCCTATCTCAGAACCCGCTTTGTGACGGAGCTTGAAGTATAGGCCTCGTTTTAGAGTTCGACGGTACGGAATACTCTTCGTGATCTGAACAAAAATTAGCCGCGGCAGAGCGATCTGTCGCGGTAATTTTTGTTCATGCGAGCTTGATGGTCTCTGGCCTAAACAGCCTTTTTGCCTTCGTCGGTTTCCGGTTCCCAGACTTTCTGATGTGCCGCATGCCCTTCTTCAGACCATTCGTGCTCAGTGCCATCACCCATGAAAACCACAAATACCTCGCACCCATCGGGGTATTCATAAGGACCGTGGATCTCGTCCCAGCCGAAGACATAGTCCCCGGGGCGCAAATCCTTGCCGGCCACGCACATGCGGCCCTTTAGCACCACGATCGAGTGCCAGCTTTTGTGGGAATGGGCCGGTTCCACATAGCCGGGTGGAAATTTTACTTTCATGTCGACGCGTTTCATGGCCAGATCCTGGTTCAGCACTTTGACCTGAACACCGTCGGGGAGTGTCAGCAGTTCGTTGGCGAGCCCGGCCTGCCAATCGACTTCATGGTCATAAAGAGCTTTGAAACTGTGATCGAATGCATCACTGCTGGCATTTTCTGTCGTCATAATTTCCTCTCAACGTGTATTGTTAAGCTTCCGCGGTGTTATCGCCGAGTGTAATCCATATGCGGTGGATTTCACAATATAACCCGTCCGCGGTTCCCTGGGGATCCGCAAATCAAGGGTCTCATTTTACGGAATGCTGAATTCTCCGCAAATGGGATCAGGCGTTTTCTTTGCTGGGAGACTTGGACCGCAGACCGCGAATTGTCAGGTAGAAACCAATGGCGCCAAAAAATGCGTTCAGCCCGTCGAACGCGAGCTGAACCGTATCCCAGACGCCGCCCGGAGGCGGTGCCAATCCTCTTGTCCGTGCTTCGGGACTTGCTCCACGATCCGCCTGAACGGTTTCCAGGACGATGTCGGAGACAGGGGTAAAGAACCAGAGCGCCGAAACACCGATCAAAAGGAGTCCGGCAAGGGTCAGAGTGGATTTCCTGGACAAGGTATTTTTCTCCCGCGTAATTTCCAATCAAGTTCTTTTAAGCGCTCGGAAAGCTAAATCTGCGATCGCAAACGGTGGCGCTTTTATTGGTCTTACTAATCCGTCGAATAGACCATTTCGTGACAATATCCGCAATTCCGAGGATATCACTCGGTTATCGATAATCGGTTTCGCTTAAAAAGCCGGTTTTTGCCGAAGTTTTCAAGGAATTATTCCCGGCCTTTAAATCGCTTATTTTTTCCGATTTCCTTCTGGGTTAGAGTCCGGGAGTATTTGGCAGAGATCGATGATGATAGGGTCGCCGCGAATTCATCTCCGGCCACCAGGCCCGAAAGGGGATCAATAAGGCGGTCTAATAGGGGGACGAGGAGGGATATTCAGATGCTGCATTTCATCAACAGAATCAGGATACTTACTGCCAGCAAACTGTTGTTGGCGAGTCTTCTGCTGGCTCCTTCCGCAATGGCCGCGGATCAGTCCAAAGTTATGGTTGTGCTTGATGCCTCGGGCAGTATGTGGGGCCAGATCGATGGACAATCAAAAATTGTCATTGCGCGCCAGGCTATTCGGGATCTGATGAAGGACTGGGATCCGTCCATCCAGGTGGGGCTAAGCGCCTACGGCCATCGGCGTAAGGGAGATTGCGGTGATATTCAAACCTTGCAACCCGTCGGCCCTCTGAATCCGAAAGACCTCATGCAGGCGGTCAACAGCATTCGCCCCAAGGGTAAGACCCCGCTTTCCGAAGCCGTGCGCCGGGCTGCCGAAGAACTAAAATTCACGGAAGAAAAAGCGACGGTCATTCTGGTGAGCGACGGTAAGGAAACCTGTGATGCGGATCCCTGTGCCCTGGGAAATGAACTGGAACAGCTCGGTGTCGACTTCACCACCCATGTGATCGGGTTTGATGTCAAGAAATCCGAAACCCAGGGCCTGCAGTGCCTGGCCGACAATACCGGTGGGATATTCATCAATGCCAGCAATCCCTCGACCCTTCTGGTAGCCCTGACCACGACAGTGGAAGAGGTCAAGAAAGAGCAGAAAAAGGCAGCGCCGAAAAAGCCGAAAGTTGTGGCCGCCAAACCGCCGGAAGTTAAAAAACCGGTATCCAAGCCGGGTCACCGCTTTACCGCTTTGCTGAGCGCCGGGGGGCAGCCCCTGGATCGGGGCATGCGCTGGGATGTGTATGAAGGCGAGGCCGGTATCGATGGGAAACGCAAGCGTGTGATCGGCAACTATGAGGCCCGTCCTAATTTCAAGCT
>JANQOC010000241.1 GCA_028279265.1 Hyphomicrobiales bacterium | reverse complement strand
ATGGATGCCAGCAAGCCGGTGAACGTCAGTGTGCGTATGGAGTTTGGCGTCTGCGAGGACGTCTGTTTTTTCGCCGAGGCCAAGATGAGCCTGGAACTGTCCAATAACGGAGCGAAAAACAGCCGCAATGACATAGTTCTCAGGGACTATATTTCACAGGTTCCGAAAATCGTTTCGCCCACGCAAACCTCGGACCTTTCGGCGAAACTGGTCCGGGTGGATCTCAAGGGCGAGGATCCGTATCTGCTGATTGAGGCGCGATATCCCAAAGGTGCGGAAAAGACGGATCTCTTCATTGAAGGTCCCCGAGATTTTTATATGCCGCTGCCAAAACGCCTGAAACCTGCGGCCGGGAATGTTGTCCAGTACAAGATTGATCTCAAGGACGGCGATGATCCGAAACAATTGGGTGGAAAAAGGCTGACTTACACATTAGTGTCCTCTGAAGGTCAGGTTGAACTATCTGAAGTCGTTAACGTGCAATAGGGTGAACAAGGCGATCGGGTCAACAACAGGGTGGAAAGCGGCGCCGGTAAATTAGAACCGATGGTTGCTCTTTAAGACTGGCTGACCTGAAAATCCCTAACATCCATCATTGATTTCTGACCAGAACAAAACAGGGGAAGCACAAATGAAACTATCGGTCGGCGATCGACTCCCGGATACCAATCTCTATGTTCTAACCGAAGACGGACCCCAGGCCATATCCACGAAAGATTGGTTTGCGGGACGCAAAGTCGTTGTGTTCGCCGTTCCAGGCGCCTTTACAGCTACATGTCAAAATGACCATGTGCCGAATTTTCTCAATAACCTGGATCAACTGAAGTCCAAGGGAGTTGATGAGGTTGCCTGTCTTGCGGTCAACGATGTCTTCGTGCTGAAAGCCTGGTCTCAGATAACGGAAGCCGCAGGGAAATTGACATTTCTGTCCGATGGTAATGGGGAATTCACCAGTGCGATCGGTGCTGAAAACGATATCTCGGCAGTGGGTCTCGGCGTTCGGTCCGAGCGTTACGTCATGCTAGTCAACGACGGTGTTGTCGATTTCCTATCGGTCGAAGAGGCGCGTGGGTCCATCGAGAAGTCATCCGCCGAACTTGTTCTGCAACAACTCTGATCCCCAACACCGACACTCAATCCTCTGATCTGGGCGAAGTTCGGTTCACCTGAATTCGCAGGCGTTCCGATCAGCCCGCGTCACTGCATGAAGACAGGTCCAGGTCTGCGATTCCCTGGCGCGCCAGTTCATCTGCGCGCTCGTTCTCCGGGTGACCGGCGTGTCCCTTGACCCAGTGCCAGGAAACTCGGTGTTTTTCCGTGTTGCTGTCGAGTTCCTGCCAGAGTTCGGCATTCTTTACCGGCTTTTTCTGAGCGTTTTTCCAGCCTCTTTTTTTCCAGCCGTGAATCCATTCCGTTATGCCTTGCTTGACATAGGTTGAGTCCGTGTAGAGGTCCACCGCACAACCGTCCCGCTTGAGGGCTTTCAGCGCCTCGATGGCTGCCGTTAATTCCATGCGGTTATTGGTGGTTTCCTTTTCCCCGCCCCAGAGTTCTTTGCGATGTTTGCCATAGATGAGGATCACCCCCCATCCTCCGGGTCCGGGATTGCCGGAACACGCCCCATCGGTGTAAATCGTAATGCGTTGGGAATTTCTCGCGCTGTCGCTCAAATACTGTCTCCCAGTCCATATTCACGGACGCTCTTGACGGTCTTGTGGAAATTAAGTTTGCGGAGATACTCCTTGGGATCCTTGGGTTTGACCAGTGCATCAGCCTGGACGTTCAGCCAGTCATAGGAACGGGTCAGGAGAAATCTGAGGGCCGCTCCACGTGCCAGCAGCGGCAGATTTTCAAGCTCATCATCGTCGAGTTCGCGAATAGTCTGATAGCCCTGCAACAGGGCCCGTGCTTTCGAAATATTGAAGGAATTGTCCTGTTCAAAGCACCAGGCGTTGAGACAGATGGCGATATCATAGGCGAGAATATCGTTACAGGCGAAGTAAAAGTCGATCAGACCGGATATTTTGTCACCGAGAAAGAAAACATTATCCGGGAACAGATCCGCATGGATGATTCCCTGGGGCAACTGTTCCGGCCAGGCCTGGTTGAGCTGGTTAAGCTCGGCTTCGATAATCTGGTGCAGGTTTTCCGCAATCTCGTCGGCCCTGTCGCTGAAGCTTCGATAAAGGGGGTCCCAGCTGGACACCGAGAGACTGTTTTCCCGTTTCAGTTCGAAGTCGGCACCCAGCTTGTGGAAGCTGGCCAGACTTTTACCCAGTTCATAGCAGTGTTTTTTCTGCGGCCGCCGCACCCAGAGACCTTCCAGAAACTCGATGAGTACAGCCGGACGGTCAGCAAGGGTACGTAGAATTCGACCCTCTTTATCGCGGACAGGTGTGGGGCAGGAGAGACCGCGTGCCGCGAGATGCTCCATCAGCCCGAGAAAAAACGGCAGATCCTCACTCCGGACTCTTTTTTCGTAAAGCGTCAGGATGAAAGGGCCTTTTTCCGTCTGCACAAAGTAGTTGGTGTTTTCGACTCCCTCAGCAATTCCCTTATAGGACAGGAGCTCTCCCAATCCGTAGGAGTGAACAAAAGTCTGGAGAAGATCGTCGGAAACCTCAGTATAGACCGCCATACTTAAGCACTTGCCATATCTCTTAGAGCAGCCGGTAATTTAAACGTGACGGTCTCACGGGCGGTTGTTTCCGTCTCGATTGTAATATCGAACCTCTTGTCGAATGCTTCAATGATTTCTTCCACCAGTATTTCCGGCGCTGAAGCGCTGGCCGTAATCCCAAGAGTGGAAATATTGTCCAGTTTTGACCAGTCGATATCATCGGCATCACGGACCAGATAAGACCTTTCACAGCCGGCGCGCTCTCCGACTTCGACAAGACGCTGGGAATTTGAGCTGTTGGGAGCGCCGACTACAAGCAGAGCGTCGCAATCCGCGGCGATAGCTTTGACCGCCACCTGCCGGTTCGTCGTCGCGTAGCAGATGTCATCTTTTCGCGGTCCGACAATATCCGGAAATCGTTCCGTCAGGATATTTATGATTTCCCTGGTA
This sequence comes from Hyphomicrobiales bacterium, assembly GCA_028279265.1. Classification (GTDB taxonomy): domain Bacteria; phylum Pseudomonadota; class Alphaproteobacteria; order Rhizobiales; family CAYWUX01; genus JANQOC01. The sequence continues at coordinate 2,392 of JANQOC010000241.1, read as the reverse complement.
TCATCAACGGATAGAGTGGTCTGGGAAACATAAGCCAGTTTGTCCGGCGTCTTTGGAACAATGGACCGGGCGTCTTCATCTGTTTCGACAAGTCGAACCGCACCTTCGGGCAACTGTCCCATTGTGCCGACGACTTCCGGATGACCCGCATGTCCGATAAGTAGGATTTCAAAGCCGCGGGCGTACAACCGGTCGGCTTCGATATGCACCTTCGAGACAAGAGGGCAAGTGGCATCCAGGAAAAAGAAATTTCGCTTCTGTGCCTCTTCCGGCACGGATTTCGGTACGCCGTGAGCGGAAAATATGACCGGCGCTTCCGTATCCGGAATCTGATCCAGCTCCTCGACAAACACAGCCCCTTTATTTTTAAGGGAATCAACGACAAATCTGTTGTGAACAATCTCATGTCTGACGTAAACGGGAGGGCCGAATCGCTCTAAAGCTAGTTCTACGATCTGAATTGCGCGATCAACCCCCGCACAAAAACCCCGGGGTTCGCACAATTTGATAACGAGTTTTGGTTTGTTGCCAGTTTGTTCGTTCATATTCGGATTTTCATGTGAACCGGTTGATGATCCGGAATTGCGGGTTGCGACTAACGAATTTCCGTCCGAGTTTTCGGTCTGATTATATACCTTGTATTCCTGTTAATTGGTATGCCAAGACCCATTCTGGCCTTTATTTAAACATAAACAGAATGGTGTATGGGACAAATATCCGAATTTCGGATTTGTAGCTAGAAAAATTGGACAAATATTTATATAAGTTCAAAAGAATCAATAAATTAATAGAAACGTGGACTGTTTGCTGGGGAAATTTCGGGAATTGGAATTGGGGCAATCGTGACGGAATTTATTGGTAAAATTCGAACCCTTTCACTGATCGCCGGACTGACCGGCCTGTGCATGGGGCTCCAGGCCTGCAGTATGTCAAACCTGACATCGGGTCTCGGAACAGATTTGTTTTCCTCCAACAAGAAAAAGCAGCAGGAACAGGCTTCTGTCTGGTCTCCCACCGTGACCGAGGGATCGCTGCTGACGGCGGCGAAGCAAAACCAGGATCTGTCAACACTTCTCACAGCCGAAAAGGGTTGCCCCCGATTTGTTATCTGGTCAAAAGGTCGACATTTCACCCGCTACGAGAATCCGGTGGTCAAGGAACCGACCAGTGTCATGTATCGCGGTGAAATCACGAAGATTGCCCGCGAGTGTGAAATTGCGGCGGGTCGGATCACGATTAAGTACGGGTTCTCCGGTCGCCTGTTGTTGGGACCAAAAGCAAAGTCCGACCAGTATGCACTTCCCGTCGTGCTGACGATTACGGGCAAATCGCGCGGCAAACTCAAGGAAGAACGGTTAAACGTTCCGGTTATTATCGAAAAGGGGCAACCGGTTGGATATTTCACCCGCGTCCGTCGTATCACATTTGATATCCCAGAAGGGTCCCAGGTCGAAGACTTCAAGCTCTTCGTGTCATTTGACAAGGACGCGGAGCAACAGGGCGGTGCCTAATTCGTCTTGATGGACGTCATTCCTGAAATGAACGATATTCCCAAGGATCAAGCCTGGTTGATCGGGTGTCATTGTTAAAACCATCCTTCCAAAACCGACTTTGCTTGATTGCACGGCGCGGTCTATGTAGGCTGAACCTGAGATCAATTGAGCTGTAATCCGGCGGTTCTCACACTCTAGTGTGATAGCTTTAAAGAAGCGCAGCAGCTCTAGAGAGAAAGCGGTTTACGATGTCGTCCTCGCCTAGCGACCAGAGTTCAGGTTCCCTGTCGCAAACGCCCCTTAACGCCCTGCATCATGAACTCTCGGCCCGCATGGTACCGTTCGCCGGTTATGAGATGCCTGTGCACTATGAGGAAGGCATCATCTTCGAGCATAACTTTACACGCACGGCATCCGGTCTTTTTGATGTCTCGCACATGGGACAATATTATCTTTCGGGTCCCGATCATGAGACCGTCGCCGCTGCCCTTGAACGCTTTGTTCCCGGAGAAGTCAGGGCGCTGGGACGGGGGCGAATGCGTTATTCGGTTTTACTGAATGAGAGCGGCGGCATCATCGATGACCTCATGATAGCCCGCCCCGCGGATGAGGCTGATGACGGCAAGCTTGGACTTGTGGTCAATGCGGCACGCAAAGACGTGGATATCGCTTATTTGAAAGACCGGCTACCAAAGGGAATCGATGTCGTTTCGAGTGCGAGAACCGGTTTGCTGGCCCTGCAGGGACCAAAGGCTGCTTCCGTCTTGCGCCAATGGTGCCCAGGTATCGAAGTGCAGAACTTTATGTCCGTGACCGCGGCGACATTCGATGGCCGGGACTGTCGGATTTCCCGGGCCGGTTATACGGGCGAGGACGGATTTGAAATTTCCGCGGAAGCT
>JANQOC010000224.1 GCA_028279265.1 Hyphomicrobiales bacterium | reverse complement strand
ATTCGAAGCGCCGGAAATTCCCAAGCGGGACATCCGGCTACTGAGCGGTCAATCCCCGTTTGCCGGCGGTCAATTCGCCAATCTGTCGCCGGCACTGGCTGAGGAGCTCTCACTCGATGCGACATCCGGCGTGATCATGCTCGATGCGGAGCGCAATTCCGCGGCCCGTTCTGTGGGGTTGAAGCGCGGCGACATCATTCTGGAAATTAACGGCACAAAGATAAAAAACACGCGTGCGCTCCAGAGGATTACCAATCGGAGGGAACGCGCATGGCGGTTTTCCATCCAGAGGGGAAAGCGCATTCTCAGCACGACAATTCGCGGATAAAATAGATCCGAGGATTGAAACGATCCTGGGACAGATATTGCTGGCAGTAAATCCATGACCGATCTTTTTGATACCGCCGGTGTTGAATTGCAGGGTCAGCCATTGGCAGACCGGCTGCGACCGAAATCGCTTCAGGAAGTTGTCGGCCAGGATCATTTACTGGGTCCAACGGGTTCGCTGACAAGAATGCTCGGCTCTAACCGTCTCAGTAATTTGATACTGTGGGGGCCTCCGGGATCGGGTAAAACGACCCTGGCTCGCTTGATTGCCCCACAGACGAAATTACACTTCGAACCTCTGTCGGCTATTTTTTCCGGTGTACAGGATCTGAAAAAAGTTTTCGAAGCCGCCCGTGTCCGCCGCCGGGATGGTGTCGGAACGCTTTTGTTTGTTGACGAAATTCACCGGTTTAACCGGGCGCAACAGGACTCCTTTCTTCCTGTCATGGAAGACGGAACAATTGTTTTGGTCGGGGCTACAACCGAAAACCCGTCTTTCGAACTCAACTCGGCACTTCTGTCACGGGCCCAGGTCTTTACACTTAATCGCCTCGAGGAAAAGGCACTGGAAGCCATTCTTGTGCGTGCCGAAGAAGAGTTTGGGAAAACTTTGCCCGTCCAGGAAGATACCCGCCAGGCTTTGATTGCCATGGCCGACGGGGATGGGCGAACGCTTCTGAATCTCGCCGAGGAAGTATTTTTTGCCGACCTGGAAGAAGGCGATCTCCTCACACCGGAGCAACTCGCATTGCTCGTGCAAAGACGAGCGGTCCAATATGATAAAAAACAAGACGGGCACTATAATCTCATTAGCGCCCTGCACAAATCCGTGCGCGGCTCCGATCCCGATGCGGCACTTTACTGGCTTGCCCGCATGCTGGCCGGGGGAGAAGAACCCCTCTATCTGTGTCGCCGCCTTGTGCGCATGGCCAGTGAAGATATTGGATTGGCGGATCCCCACGCTCTGCAGATCACCCTTGCAGCCACCGAATCCTATAAACAACTGGGCAGCCCTGAAGGAGAGTTGGCCATAGCCCAGGCCTGCGTTTACCTGGCGACCGCTCCGAAGTCCAACGCCATTTATACAGCTTTCAAACAGGCCAGCCAGTTGGCCCGACAGAAGGGATCTCTACCGCCACCCAAGCACATTCTGAATGCACCGACATCATTGATGAAAGATGAGGGATATGGGTCCGGGTATCAGTATGATCACGACACGGAATTTGGATATTCAGGCCAGTCATATTTTCCCGAAGATATTGAAGAATCAAGATTTTATCATCCTGTTGAGCGGGGTTTTGAGCGGGAAATAAAAAAGCGGCTGGAGTATTGGCAAAATCTGCGAAAAAATATCAGGGAAAACTAACAGACGATCCAACAGGCATGGGTCCAATCTTCTTTAATGGTCAATCTCATTTAGTGGTCAATCTTCTCCAATGAATGTGTCTTGTACTTTGAATTGTCATAATATTTCACTTAAATTTGTCTAGGTTTCATCATAGAGATGAGCCATATTCGGAGTATCCCTCGAATAACAGATAAATCAATGGATTGGGGGAGCAGGTTTGGGAGAAGTTTGATGGGGCAGTTTCTCGATATCCTATCATCGGTTCAGCGCATGTCGGCCAGGTTTATAGTCACAGCCGGAACGGCCATGGTCCTGTCCATGATCGTTCCTGTTTCTGGTAGCCAGGCGCAAGACGGCATCATTTTCAGGGATTTATGGCGCAATCATCCTTTGAACAATTCCGAGGCTTTTCCGGCCCGGATGCGGGAGGATCTGGTCATCAACGGCAAGGTGGTCAAACGCAAGGGCACCCCGTCATTTTCCAATCAATGTGCCATACGCATGGGGGTTTCCCTCCGGGATTCCGGCGTAACACTAGGTCAGTTGGGAAATCCGCGGGTCTCCTGGTATCACTCCAAGAGCGATATGTTTGTATTGAACGCGGAGGAACTGGCCCGTTCGATCGCCGGATCCAATATAGGTGGCCTCGGCAAGCTTGAAAAAATATCCGGGGAAGACGTTAGAAAATTTACATCCATTTTATACGGTCGCACCGGCATTATATTTTTCAAGGACTACTGGTATCGGGGGCGTAAAGTTCCGGATGGAAATGGTGGCTTTAAAACCGTCAAGGAAGCCCGGGCAACAGGTGATCATATCGATGTTTGGAATGGTTATCGCACCAGCGCCAAATGGCTGATCGAATGGTTTTCCTGGCTTGGTTACTCGGAAAATTATGGCAAGTCCCGTGAAATATGGTTTTGGGAGGTCAAATGAGATCGATTTTCGCCGTTGTGGGACTCGTTGTCGGAATGCTGGGCGGCGCCTATTTGGGCGCGAACTATGGTGCCGACTATGTCGGCAATCTGCCATTTTCAAGCCCCGATGAAGTTTCATCTCAGGCCCAGTATATGCTGCTTGGCGGCCTGGCCCTGGGATCACTGGTTGGGGCGGTCGCCGGCTGGTTGCTGGGTGCCGTGCTCTTTCGGTCAAAACCGGGTCCGGAGCACAAAACCCAGAGTTAAATGACACCCATCCGGGGGGAAGCATTTACCTCCCGATTGTCTCACGCTATATCCTTCCGATGAGACGAACCGGAAGGTAGCCTTCATGAAAATGATTCTAATGGCAGCGGCGGGCGGTGCAATCGGGGCCGCAGGACGCTATCTCGTCGGCATCGGTGCTGTCAGTCTCCTGGGATTTGGTTTTCCCTGGGGAACCTTGTTTGTCAATATTGTCGGTTGCTTTGCTATGGGAGCCCTTATCGAGTCCCTCGCCCTCAAATATGCGATAAGTCTGGAAATGAGAACATTTCTGGTCACAGGCGTGCTGGGCGGGTTCACCACATTTTCAGCGTTTGCACTGGAATTTTCGACGCTTCTGGGACGCAAGGAAATCGCGCTGGGATGGATTTACCTCGGCAGCTCCGTTGTCTTTTCAATCGCCGCACTCTATGCCGGACTGTACTTGGCCAGGACGTTGCTGCAATGAGGGAAATTTGAGCTATGGCTGGCGTTGAACAAAAAACTGTGCAGGATTCTGAAGACGGATTACGTCTCGACCGCTGGTTCGCCATTCATTTTCCGGGATTAACCCACGGCCGGCTGCAGAAACTGTTGCGCACGGGTCAGGTTCGGGTCGATGGCGGTCGAGTCAAGGCGAAAGATCGCCTGCAATCGGGCCAGAATATACGCATTCCTCCAATCCAGCCGTCGGCTCAGAAGCGCGATACCCATGTGCCGCTTTCAAAGGAGGACAAGGCATTTGTAAAAAGCCTGGTTATCTACAGGGATCAGAGATTCATCGTGCTAAACAAGCCTTCGGGCCTTGCCGTCCAGGGCGGTACGAAAACCACGCGCCATCTTGATGGTCTTCTCGACGGACTGAAGTTTGAGTCTGATGAACGCCCGCGCCTGGTGCACAGACTGGATCGAGACACCAGCGGCGCATTGCTTCTCGCCCGCACCCGCAAGGACGCGGCCTGGATCGGCCAGGCTTTGAAACAGAGTAGAATTCAGAAAATTTACTGGGCTCTTGTCGCGGGCGTGCCTCGGGTCGAGCAGGCGACAATAAACATGCCTCTGATCAAGAAGGGGAGAATAGGGAGTGAAAGGGTCGTTCAGGCGGAGCCTGGCGAAAAAGGGGCCCAGAGTGCCAAAACCCATTATATGATCGTCGACAAGGCGGCCCCAAGATGGTCCTGGGTTGCGCTGATGCCCGTGACGGGGCGGACGCACCAATTGCGTGTCCATCTGTCGGAAATAGGTCATGCCATCGTGGGCGACCTGAAATACGGCGAAAAAATTACCGGTGAAGAGGGTTTGCCAGACAAGCTGCACCTTCATGCCCGATCCCTTGGCTTTAAGCATCCGGACAAGGGATGGATAAATATTAGCGCTGAACTTCCCGAACATATGCAGTCCAGCTGGGAGACTTTGGGATT
>JANQOC010000193.1 GCA_028279265.1 Hyphomicrobiales bacterium | reverse complement strand
TTGATGACCACCTGCATAGCGAAACTCCTTGAATTTGGCAAACGACAGACACAATTGATGTTATGTTCGAGGCAGGAATTCAGCAGGAGTGACAAAAGTACCGATGTCCCAACTTATTCCAAGAGACAAACTGTTCGGCAATCCGCAGCGCGTTGGATTGCAGATCTCACCCAATGGCGAAAACCTGGCCTGGATCGCGCCCAAAGATGGTGTTCTGAATGTCTGGATCGCACCCCTGGAATTTCCTGATGAGGCCGCGCCGGTGACCGATGACCGCCACAGGGGCATCCGGTTTTACACCTGGTCGAAGGCGGGAGATTCCATTCTTTATTTTCAAGACCGGGACGGGGACGAAAACTGGCAGATGTTCCGGGTGGCGGTTGCCGATCGCCAGGAGATCAATCTGACACCCTACGAGGAGATCACCACACGTCTGCACGCCCTGAGCTGGGACCATCCGAATACCGCCGTGATCGGATTGAATGACCGGTACAAGAGCTGGCATGACGTCTATTACGTTGATTTGAAAACCGGCGAACGAACACTGCTTTTCCAGAACGATGGAGGATTTGGTAATTTTCACGTGGACCGGGGGCTTAATCTCAGGCTTGCAGAACGCACGCTGGAAGAAGGCGGAAGGGAGATTTTCCGTTTCAGGGCCGATGGTTCAGAACTTGAAAAGACGGACTTTATCCGAATTCCCCATGAAGATGATTTGACGACCGGGGTTGCCGGTTTCACACGGGATGGAGAGGATTTCTACTGGCTGTCCTCGCTCAAAGGAGACAAAGCCGGTCTTTATCGAAAAAACTTTGCCAGCGGCGAGGAAACCGTCATCGGTCAGCACGCAAAGGCAAATGTAAGTCAGCTTCTGGTCCACCCAACTTCGTTCAGGGTTGAAGCCTATGGCGCCAACCATATCCAGCTTGAATGGGCTGTCGTTGATGAGAGCGTTTCGGCGGATTTTGAGTTTCTGCAATCGGAACTCAGCGGTGAACTCCAATTTCTCAACCGCAACGCCAAAGACGATTTGTGGATCGTCACCCGCGGGGTGGCGGAGTCCCCGAATACCAGCTATTTGTACCGCAGGACCGATAAACAACTGGTGGACCTGGGCTCGGACCGTCCCGAACTTAAGTCCTATTCCCTGCATCCCATGAATGGCGTGGTTATCAATTCCCGGGACGGTCTCGAACTTGTTTCCTATCTGACACTGCCGAATATGACTTCGAAACCCGAAGCTGCCCGGGAGGAAGAAACGCCCTTTCCGATGGTTCTTCTGGTCCATGGCGGACCCTGGGCGCGGGATGGATATGGATTCAATCCGTCGCACCAATGGCTCGCGAATCGCGGCTATGCCGTGCTTTCCGTAAATTTCAGAGGTTCATCCGGTTTTGGAAAAGAGTTTATCAATGCCGGCGACCTGGAATGGGGCCGGCGCATGCATGATGATCTCATTGATGCCGTGAACTGGGCTGTCGCGCAGGGTGTTGCGGATAAGGACCGAATTGCGATCATGGGTGGCTCCTACGGGGGCTATGCCGCCCTTGCGGGGCTAACATTCACACCGGAAACTTTTGCCTGCGGTGTCGATATTGTCGGTCCCTCGAACCTGCAGACTCTCATTGAAACTATTCCTCCCTATTGGAAGTCGTTCTTCGAGAACTTTGCCCGTCGCATGGGCGACCCGAGGACAGAAGAAGGGCGGCAATTGCTTGCCGAGCGCTCTCCGCTTAATCATGTGGACAAGATCTGTCGTCCGTTACTGATTGCTCAAGGTGCAAACGATCCGCGCGTCAAGCAGGCGGAGTCGGATCAGATCGTCGAGGCCATGCAAGCCAAAGGTCTGCCTGTGACCTACGTTCTCTATCCGGATGAGGGGCATGGATTTGCACGACCCGAAAACCGGTTGAGCTTCTATGCCATTACCGAGCAGTTCCTGAGTCTCCACCTCGGCGGCGAAGCGGAACCCATCGGGGAAGCCCTTGAACCGGCGCTTCTGGAAGTACCTGAAGGCGGAGAACATATACCAGGCCTGAAAAACTGACCCGGCTCAATAATTCAATAAGCGATATGCTTCTAGAGTACTCGGGGCATTCTCCAGTGGCGACTTCATAAGGCCGGCAATGCCAGCCTGGAATTTTAACGCTCCCCGGAGATGTGATGACCAAACAGCTTTTTCAGCAACTGCAGGACTTCGACGGCCTGGGAGTCCGCAAGGGAGTAGTAGATAACTTTTCCCTCTCGCCTTGTCTTGACCAGATGATCCGCCCGCAATCGGGCAAGCTGCTGGGAAACTGTCGGCTGGCGTAGTTTTAAATGGGTTTCAATATCACCGACGGAACGCTCTCCCTCAATCAACACGGTCAAAATCATCAATCGAGTTTCATTCGCAAAGGATTTCAACAGTTTGCTCGCCGCGTGCAATCGGCCACTGGTTTGGTCATCCTTGATTGAACTATCTAACATGAATTCGGATGTCATTTAGAATCCCCAAAATATAAATTAATCAAAATTGAATAAGTAAAAATAAATTTTCAAAAATATAAAACAAATATCAATAAATTTTTTTCCATATCAGAATATCAAATTATACTTATTAGAGCAATATTTTCTTTAATCAAATACAGATCACCCTGATCAAAATTTTATACACCAGATCAATTAATATATCTGGATATAACTATATTTTTAAATTCGGACTATTGATTATTTTATAT
>JANQOC010000166.1 GCA_028279265.1 Hyphomicrobiales bacterium | reverse complement strand
CAGCCGGAACCCGTGCAACCCGTAGAGAGACGACAGCCCTCTGCCGACAAGCCGCCGCTTGCGGCGCAGAACAAACCGCCTCTCGGAGCACAGAAAAAGCAAGGCAGCTCAACAAATGCCGATATTGGCGCTCTTTCCTCCCCTGATCACAGTGTTATCAGCGAGGCCATCACAATTTCCGGTGACGTTTCATCCCGGGATCAGCTTATCGTTCATGGCAAAATCAAAGGCGACATGAACTGTGCGTCCCTGATTGTCGGAGAAAAAGGCCAGATCGACGGCAATATTGTTGCTGAAGAAATCATTGTTTTCGGCGAGGTGGAAGGGGCCATTCGCGGCGGCCGCGTTTCGCTTCACAAGTCGGCCCGTGTTCAGGGTGATATTTATCACCAGGACATTGCGATCGAGATGGGAACGATCTTCGACGGCAGTCTGCGGCGTACCGAAAATCCGACCCAGATGGAAAGCGATAAGTCCGAGAGTTCGGAAAGTACTTCCTATTCCCTGGGATCATAATCTCGCCGGGATGAGTTGATCTCGTCCGGTCCGGCGGCAATTCCCGGGATTAGTCGCAATGATTATTCCCGGCGATCTGCCGGACCCGAACATTTATGGCTTTACATCTACGCTTGTACAACGATCACCGTAAATTTGCTCCGGCCATCTATCCTGGAGCTGGCGCGTCCGACCGCCTGCACGGGACAATAGGCGCGAGTTCTAGAACAAACCCTCGATTTCGCCGCGATCATTGAGATGGATCCTGTTTGCCGCGGGTTCCCGTGGCAGGCCGGGCATGGTCATGATCGCCCCGGCAATGACCACGACGAATCCGGCACCCGCAGAAAGACGCACTTCCCTTATGGGAACAACATGGTCGGATGGACTGCCGAGCAGCAGGGGATCGGTGGAAAAGCTGTACTGGGTCTTGGCCATACACACCGGCAGATGCCCGAAGCCATTGTCCTGCAGCCAGGCGAAATCATTCCGGACTTTCTTTTCGGCAATAATATCACTGGCGTTATAGAGCTTGGTCGCCACGGTTTTTACCTTGTCCCACAGCGACATGTCGTCGGGATACAGAACCTCGAATGATCCCGAATCCTCGTCCACCAGTTTGACAACATGATTTGCCAGATCTTCCGTACCGGCACTGCCATTTGCCCAGTGCGTGCATTCATAAGCGGCGCAATCGACGCTCTTGGCAATTTCGATGGCCGCGGCCACCTCGGCGTCGGTATCGGTGGGGAAACGATTGACGGCGACAACAACCGGAATGCCGTATTTCTTGACATTCTCAATATGACGTTTGAGGTTTTTCCCGCCCTTGGTAACAGCCTCGACATTTTCCTTGGCAAGATCATCCTTGGCCGAGCCCCCATGCCATTTGAGCGCCCGCACTGTCGCGACGATGACGGCCGCGGAAGGATCGAGCCCGGATTGCCGGCACTTGATATCGAAAAACTTCTCCGCCCCCAGATCGGCGCCAAATCCTGCCTCGGTGACCACATAGTCGGCATGGGAAAGAGCCGTTTTCGTGGCCAGAACCGAGTTACAGCCATGAGCAATATTCGCAAATGGCCCGCCGTGAACGAAGGCCGGATTATTTTCCAGGGTCTGCACCAGATTGGGCGCCAACGCATCCTTGAGCAGTACGGTCATGGCGCCGGCGGCATCGACGTCCTTGGCGCGAACGGGAGACCGGTCCCGGCGATAGCCGACGACAATTTTACCAATACGTTCTTCGAGGTCGTGAAGGTCATTGGCCAGACAAAAGATCGCCATGACTTCAGAGGCCACGACGATGTCAAATCCATCTTCACGGGGAAAGCCGTTGGTCACGCCACCGAGTGAGTTTGTAATCTGGCGGAGTGCCCGGTCGTTCATGTCCACAACACGGCGCCAGTTGATCCGCCGGGAATCCAGTTCCAGGGAATTTCCCCAGTACATATGGTTGTCAATCATGGCGGCGAGCAAATTATTGGCGGCGCCAATAGCATGAAAATCACCGGTAAAATGCAAATTGATTTGCTCCATGGGAACAACCTGGGCGTAACCGCCGCCGGCCGCCCCGCCCTTCATGCCGAAACAAGGACCAAGCGAGGGTTCTCGCAGGCAAATAGCCGCTTTCTTGCCAATACGATTAAGGGCATCGCCAAGTCCCACCGTCGTCGTCGTCTTGCCTTCACCCCACTGGGTCGGTGTCATGGCCGTGACAAGGATCATTTTCCCCTGAGGATTGGAACGGGTCTTATCGACATAGTCGAGGCCGATCTTTGCAATATGCTTGCCGAAGGGCTCCAGGGCATCCGCAGGAATATCCAGGCGCGCGCCGATGTCCTGAATGGGCTTTTTCGAGGCGGCGCGGGCAATTTCAATATCTGATTTGTAGTCGGCCATAAATTTCCTCCGGGATCCCGTTTTTTACCCAGTGAGTGCAATCAGCATGGGCGTTGTTTATCGGGGTATTGTGGTCTGGGGTGAACCCAGTGGTTTCTAATCGAATAATCGGGACTCCCGATAACTTTTACATAAGTCCCTGAGAAGTTCACGGATTTTCTTGATTGTGCTTAAAAAAATCAGTCCTTTAGCCGATATCCGGTTTTGAAGATCCACCAGACGATCAAGACGCAGATCATCAGGAACAGGGCGATCATCGACAGGCTGACACCGACGCTGACATCGGCATTCTCGAAAAAGCTCCAGCGAAAACCACTGACGAGATAGAGAATAGGATTGAACAGGGTCACGGTCTGCCAGAACGGCGGCAACATGCTCACCGAATAGAAGCTGCCGCCCAAAAAGGTCAGCGGTGTAATGACCAGCAGCGGAATAATCTGAAGTTTTTCAAAGTTGTCGGCCCAGATACCGATAATGAATCCGAACAGGCTGAAGGTGACGGACGTCAGGATCAAAAACAGAAACATGTAGAACGGATGGGCGATCTGGAGATCAACAAAAAATCCGGCGGTGATCAGAATGATCAGTCCGAGAATGGTGGATTTCGTCGCCGCCGCACCGACATAACCGACAATCACTTCCAGGTGCGAAATGGGCGCCGACAGCACCTCGTAAATCGTACCGATAAACCGCGGGAAATAGATGCCGAAAGAGGCATTGGACATGCTCTGGGTCAGGACCGTGAGCATGATCAGTCCGGGGACAATGAATGTCCCATAGCCGACCCCGTCGATTTCCTGGATCCGCGAGCCAATGGCGGAACCGAAAACAACAAAATACAGAATGGTGGATACGACCGGTGAAATCAGGCTTTGCGCCAGAGTCCGCATGGTCCGGGACATTTCAAATAAATAAATGGCTTTGATTGCGCGCAAATTCATGAGGATTGTTTCACCAGATCAACAAAAATATCTTCGAGGGAGCTTTGGTTCGTCTTCAAATCCGTAAATTTCACACCATTGGCGCTGAGATCGTTCAACAGGGACGTGATGCCGGTGCGGTCACTCTTTGAGTCATAGGTATAAACAAGGTTTGTCCCGCCATTGTCCAGGCGCAGATCATGGGCAATCAGCGACTCTGGAATTTTCTCAAGGGGGGTCAGAAGATCCAGGGTCAGTTGCTTGGATCCGAGCTTGTTCATCAGCGCCTCCTTGCCCTCGACCAGAACAATCTCACCGCCGGTAATGATCCCCACCCGGTCGGCCATCTCCTCGGCTTCCTCGATATAGTGGGTGGTGAGGATGATGGTCACCCCGGAGGTCTGGAGGTCGCGCACGACGTTCCACATGTCCTTGCGAAGTTCCACGTCAACACCCGCGGTTGGTTCATCGAGAAACAGGATCTGCGGTTCGTGAGACAGGGCCTTGGCAATGAGCAGGCGGCGTTTCATGCCCCCGGAGAGGTTCATAATGCGCTCGTCTTTCTTGTCCCAAAGGGAGAGATCCCTCAGGATCTTCTCGATGAGGTCCGGATTTTTCGGCTTGCCAAACAGCCCCCGCGTAAACGAAACATTCTGCCGAACCGTCTCGAAGGCCTCCGTCGTGAGCTCCTGGGGTACGAGACCGATCAGGGCGCGGGTTTGCCGATAATCCCTGATGATATCAAAACCACCAACGGTCACCGACCCTTCGCTGGCATTGACGAGGCCGCAAATTATGCTGATGAGGGTGGTCTTGCCGGCGCCATTGGGACCGAGGAGCGCAAATATTTCACCGTCTTTAATTTCCAAATTTACGGATTTAAGCGCCTGGAATCCGCCCTCATAGGTCTTGGACAAATTCGAAACATTGATAATTGACGTCATAATGTTCTGCGCCCTCTGTGCCGCTGGCCAAGTGCCGTCCGAATTCCTATCAGTTAGGAAGTCCGTTTGAAATCGCAAGCCGTTCATGAGATGAACCATGAAACGCGTTGTGGCTGATAATTGAAAATGGCGGGATTGTCACCTATTTTGTATGAGCTCCAGAAAATTGGCCAATGATGACCCGGACCTGAAATTGACCCCCGAAACCACGAAACAGCTACCCGTTCTCTACAGTTTCCGCCGCTGTCCCTATGCGATGCGGGCCAGACTGGCATTGTCCGTGAGCGAGCAGACATGCGAATTGCGGGAAATTGTCTTACGGGACAAACACGAGATTTTCCTCGCCCTGTCTCCCAAGGGAACAGTTCCGGTTCTGCATCTCACAGACGGCCGCGTGCTGGAAGAGAGCCTCGATGTCATGCACTGGGCCCTCAATCAGTATGACCCGGAATCCTGGCTCGATCCGGAAGAGGGCGATGCGGCAGCCATGGCGGATCTCATCTCCATCAATGACGGGGCATTCAAGTCAGCCCTGGACCGCTACAAATATGCTAACCGCTATGAAGACGCAGATCCCCTGGCGGAACGACAGAAGGCGTCTGAATTCCTGGCAAATCTGGACGCCCGCCTGAGCATCACCCCGTTTCTGTTCGGTGGCAGTTTTTCCCTCGCCGACGCAGCGATCCTGCCCTTTGTCCGGCAATTTGCGAATGTGGACAGGTCCTGGTTCGATAGCGAGCCCTGGACTTACCTCGCAAACTGGCTGGACAGCAACCTCAATCGCCCCCGCTTCCTGTCGATCATGAAAAAATACAAACCCTGGTCGCCGGAAGACGACACGGTCTACTTTCCCTAAAGCCTGCAGCGCATCAACAGCGCAGGGTTCACCTTAGGACCGGTCCCCGGATCAGGCCGAGAACCCGGTTGTCCCGAGATAATATCTGCGCCGTTCCTCGGCGAAGCTGACAAGGGTATCTTCGACACGCCGGTTGATGGAACCGATGGGAAAGGACCCGTCCTCCTGGGGCGCGCCGGCTTCCACACCGGTGAGAATTTCGATGCCTTCATCGATGTGGGAGACAGCGTAAATATGAAACTTGCCGGCACTGACGGCGTCGACCACATATTGCCGAAGCATGAGATTCTTGACATTGGACTGCGGGATCAGGACACCCTGTTCCCCGGTCAGTCCGCGGGACTCGCAGATGTCGAAAAAGCCTTCGATTTTCTCATTGACGCCGCCTATGGCCTGCACTTCCCCTTTTTGGTTGACAGAACCCGTCACCGACAGCCCTTGCTTGATGGGGATGCCGGAAAGCGCCGACATCAGGGCATAAAGTTCTGTCGACGAAGCGGAGTCGCCATCAACGCCTCCATAAGACTGTTCGAAGACCAGGGTCCCGCGCAGAGAAATAGGCTGGTTCAGGGCATAGCGGGCGGACAGGAATCCCGTCAGGATCAGGACGCCTTTGCTATGGAGCGGCCCGCCGAGATTAACCTCGCGTTCAATGTCGACGAGCTCCCCGGATCCCATGCGCGCGCGCGCCGTGATGCGGGTCGGTTTACCGAAGCGAAAATTTCCGATCTGCAGTACGGACAAACCGTTTATCTGCCCCACGGCCTCGCCGCTCGTATCCACCAGAACCGTATCCCGCAGAATCTGCTCATGCATTTGTTCGCGAATACGGTCAAGGCGGTAAATCTGCTGGTCAATGGCTTTAACCACATGGGTGTCTTCTATAATTTCCTTGCCATCAACGCCGCACCAGTAATCGGATTCGCGCATGAGTTCCGAGAGGAAACCCACTTGAAGGGTCAGCTTTTCCGTATCGTCAGTAAGGCGGGCTGCATGTTCGATAATCGCGGCAACGGCGGCGGCACTAGCGGGCCGGGTGCTCATTTTTTGCGCGATGCCGGCGATGAGGCGGGCATAGTCCTTCAGGTCGGATTGCCATTCCGTCGTTTCGTTGAAATCCGCGGCGACTTTGAAGAGATCCATGAAATCCGGATCCAGCTGCGAGAGCGCGTAAAACGTGCCGCGCTGCCCAATAAGAATGATCTTGGCGTCGAGGGGGATCGGCTCTGGCTCAAGAGTGATTGCCGTGGTCGTGGACACATCCATCATCGGCGGCGTGATGGATATGCACTGGGCCCGGAGACACCTCTTCAACGCCTGCCAGGCCATGGGAGACGAAAGCAGGCGTTCCGCATCCATTACCAGATAACCGCCATTGGCCCGGTGCAAGGCCCCGGCCTTGATGAGAGTAAAGTCCGTCAGCATGGCGCCCATGTGTGGCACATGCTCTATACGCCCCAGCAACTGGCCAAGTCCGGGAGAATCCTCGAATATAACCGGGGCCTGATCTTCAAGAATTTCGCTGTCTTCACCGGCAACCGTGGTATGACCAACGAGGAGATTGGCGCGGTAACGGTTAAAACGGGTGTCGAGGGGAAGTTCCTGCTGCATCCGCTGTCCGTCTTCGGCTTCGGACTGTTCGGCGGCCTGAACAAAAAGCTGGGCGTTCTCGATCAGATCGACCCGCACCTGTTCCAGATAATCCCGCACATCGTCAAACTCTCCGTAGCGGACGAGCAGATCGTTGATTGCCTGACCGACCGCAACGCTTGCGAGGTTACGATTGAGCTCACGAACCCGTTCACGCCGATCCTTGTCGAGACGCGGCACATTCTCCATGACGTGCCGCAATTCCTCCTGCAGACCGGTTATGCGCTCCTGGATAACCTGGCGCACCTCCTCGGAGAGGTTCTCCATGGCCGCAGGTTCGATTATTTCACCGTTCTGAACGGGAACGATGGCAATTCCAGTCTGTGTCCGAATGACACGCAGATCCTGGGATTCCGCCTTCTGGGCGATTTCATTGAACGCGTTTTCCTGGGTGGAGCGAAATTCCGAATCAATGGCGCCCCGCCGGGCCTGGTAGTCCTCGCTGTCAAACACCGCCGGCATGGTCGTCTTCAGACCATCGAGAAGGGCCTGCATATCCGTCGCCAATTGCCGCCCGCGGCCGTCGGGAAGGCGAATGGCACGGGGACGATGGGGTTCCTCGAAATTATGGACATAGAGCCAGTCATCCGGCGCCGGTTTATTGCGCGCCTTGTTGATGAGGAACTCGCGGACCGCATTGTGACGCCCGGAAGCGGGCGCGCCGAGGACGAACACATTGTATCCCCGGGCTTCGAGATCAATGCCGAAATTCAGGGCTCCAAGCGCCCGGGTCTGGCCGATGAGGCCTTCAACCGGTTCCAAATCCCGGGTTGAAGAAAATCCGAGTTCCTCGGGGTTACACTGGCGTCTGAGACGATCGGGAGTTAAGGCAAGGGTCGGCGACATGAGGTTTTGAATCCATAATTGTTTTTTCCATCATGTCATAAAACGAAATGAGGCCGCAACTAAGACTTCACCGGTAAAAAATAATAACGATTCCGGCAAGGTTTCCCCGGCGGACAG
>JANQOC010000113.1 GCA_028279265.1 Hyphomicrobiales bacterium | reverse complement strand
GTCTTGAACTCCGACCCAAATCCGCCAGACCAGCCTGCGACATACCAACAGTTTCTTACATATTGCATATCACTATTCCAATTTCCGGGTTTGCACGCCTTTTGCGCTACCTCAGTTCATCAACACCCTCATGCAATGCTTCCGCGACACGGACAAATGATTTCCTCATGACGACTTCAGGCAAATTGATTCCGATCTGCCGGTTCGACTTGATGGAACGGCTTTGGTTCATGCGCCAGATAAGCAGGATTTATCATCGGCTCTCCAACAAACCTTACCTGCCCACCCAGGCACAATGCAGCGGCGTAAAACAAATCTTTTGCATAATAGGCTTCCGCTTCCTGCATCCCATTGTCCAGCGCCAGAGAAATTTCACTCTCTGAGAGACTAGCCACGGATGTTGTCACAAGTCTGTCCCCGAGATCACTATCAGGAGCGAGTTCCTGCGCCGGTTGTCGGCTGATTTTCGGATTATCAGGAAGATCAACGGCATTGGCGATCATTGTCGCTGCCACATCTGCCTCCACGGCACGCTTCGCCAGTACCGTTATGGAATCGGCTATTCCGAGGGAAAAACTGCGGCCGCGCCAGCCACTGGTGGCCAAGCCACGAACCGGTGTCTGTTCGCAGATCCCGATCCGACCCAGCATATCCGGATTATCGATATCGGCAACGAGACCGGCTTCGAACTCTGCATCTTCAGAAAGCCAGAGCGCTATGTCACCGCCATTATTGACATAGGCTTTGTCCAATTGTCGATCACGGGTCATCGTCATCAATATCTCATCGGCGACGGCACCGGCGACCGCAGCCATGGGGGTGACGAATGCGGGCACATAGGGCTCAACGGCCCGCGCCATCCTGCGGGCGATCGGGCTTTCAAACCGGCGTACCGAATGTCTGGACGCTTCTCTAAGTTCCGGCAACTCCTGCACGAGTTCCTGCAATATGGTTCTGAACCGTGCCGCTGCCTGCTCATAGGCGCAACGGATCTCTTCCTCTTCCCCAAAGGCCTCGACAATCAGATCGATGGGGCCATGCTGGAAATGAAGGCGCCTTCGGTCCGGCAACCAGCGAATTTTAGGTGTATTGGAATGTTTTTGTTGAACCACCTAGTCCGAGCCCTCCCATCTGAAATTCTGGGCCGCGGTTGGCCAGGGATTTTGTTCGCTCTTCGGTTCTTCCCGGCGATCACGATCAAAATTGAGCTGACTAATGGGAACCACGTTTTTCACATAACCACCCAACAGTTCATAGTCGGTCAGACGCATGGTAAACTCTATGGGCGCGACAATCGCCGGTGTGGGAACATAACCGAAGGAATTTGCCGGCATACGCGTGACATCGACCATAATTGTAATACCGCCACCGGGGTAGACGAACACGGGCGCTCCACCACAACTTATATAGGTAAGCATGTCTTTTACCGAGCGCGTCAGCTGGACCGGGTTTTCCGTCACTCCGGCCCGCAGCGACCCTCCCGCACCGGCCATGAACAATACCGAACACAATGCCGGTTCACAGTTCTCGGCAATTCGTTCCACGGTCTGGTTCAGGCGGTCCGGCAGATCTTTTGCCTCGGGTTCGAGATTATTGTTCAGTTCGTAATAACTAAACTGATCCCCGGTTGTTGAGACCATGAGCATGGTCAAACCGGGCCTGGCTTTTTTGGCATCGAAGTCCTTGAGAATAGAGAGGGGATCCGAAATATCCGTTCCGCCCCACCCCGTCCCGGGTTCGGCAACCTGGAAATAGCGGCCGGGGGTTGACTTCCGCCCCTTGACTTTAATGCCCGTGTCCGGCCAGCCGAGAACCTTCCCCGCCTGATGTTCCGAGACAACCCCGGTAATGTGATCATCGACGACAACCACTTCATCGACAAGCCCATGCCACTGCTGAGCAAACATGCCGATCGTCGCCGAACCACAGCCGACGCGCATGCGGTCTTCCTTGACGCCATTGATGATCGGGGCCTGACCGGCCTGTACAACCAGATCCGCACCCTCATCAACGGAAATTTCAACCGGCTCGCAATTGCAGAGCTTCATCAGCGCATCGCAGGTGACGCGCCCTTCTTTTTTTCCGCCGCCGGTCAAATGATTGACGCCGCCGAGGGAGAGCATTTGTGAGCCATATTCTCCGGTTGTCACATGGCCGACCGGCTCACCATCGACACGCGCCAAACTCCGTTCCGGTCCCACATGCCGGTCCGTATCGATTTTGACCTTGACGCCACAATAGCTGAAGATGCCCTCGGTGACGATCGTTACGAAATCGACGCCATTGACTTCCCGTGAAACGATAAACGGCGCAGGCTTGTAGTCCGGATAAGTTGTACCGGCTCCAATCGCAGTGACAAATTTGCTGTCTTCAGCGATCAATTCTCCGTCCCAGTCCTGTCCCGGCTCCAGGAAGGGGACCACCGTGCCTTCATCGTTTCGCCTATTTTCCAGAATTGTGAGAGGATCAACGCGAACAAGATTACCCTTGTCGTTGGCATAGCGGTCACAAGCCCCAGTTCGGCCTTCGGCAATGTAGCAAAGTACGGGACAGGCATCGCAACGAATTTTTTCCGGACGGGTTTGTGTTGCGGTCACGAGTTCACCTCCCTCAGAGCTGTAAGAACCCGGCTTGGCGTCGCCGGGACTTTGCGAATTTCAGCACCGGTTGCGTGGCGTATAGCATTTAAAATGGCCGGAGCGGTGGGTATGAGCACATGTTCGCCCAGTCCCTTGGCGCCATAGGGGCCATGGGCATCCGGCACTTCGACAATCAGGCTTTCGATTTCCGGGACGTCACCAATGGTCGGAATGAGATAGTCGTGAAGATTCTCGTTAACGCCTGGAATATATTCTTCCATTAGAGCCAATCCAATTCCCTGGGCGATACCGCCCTCGATCTGCCCTTCAACAAGTTTGGGATTGATCGCCCGGCCGACATCATGGGCGGCAGTAATCTTGATGAGTTCAACCGTGCCGAGCCCCGTATCCACACACAGTTCTACCAGCTGGGCACCATAACCGAACTGGGCATAAGGTTCCCCCTGCCCGTTCTCATCGAGATCAGTGGTCGGGGCGTCATAGGTCTGCTGTTCGTGGAAAACAAATCCGTCTTCATTCTCCTTCAAACCGGTCAGATCAATGATTCGGCCAGCGCCTTCATCATCGATCCTGAGTTCACACCCGGAAAGACTCAACCGGGCCTGGTCCGAGACATTCCCATGACGCAACAATTGTTGCCGAAGCTCGGTTCCACACAGATAGGCCGCCTTGCCGGAAATGAATGTCTGACGGGACGCGGAGGTTTTGCCCGCATCAGGCGTAATCTGTGTGTCGCCGATTTCCACATTGATGGCGTCCAGAGGAAGGCCCAGAGCTTCGGCAAAAATTTGTGAAATGACAGTGTTAGCGCCCTGTCCAATGTCCATGGCTCCTTGGAACAGAGTGATTTTACCCTGCCTGTTGATTCCAGCCCTGATCGTTGAAGGATTGGGCAGCGCCGTGTTTCCACAACCGTACCAGCAACTGGCGACGCCGACACCATACCGTTTGTGCCGTCGCGCGCCTGCGGGGGGACCGGCATTGAACTCTTGCGCACGGCTGTTGGCCTGCTTCCAGTGCGGTTCGAGAGCTTGCAGACAGGCCGTGATCCCCACGCCTGTCTCGAAGACCTGACCGGTCACCGTCGGCTGACCGTTTTTCAAGGCATTCAGAAGCCGAATTTCAAGGCGATCCATTTCGAGTTGGTCCGCCAAGCGGTCAATCAGGGCCTCAACGGCAATCGCCGACTGGGGTACGCCGAAGCCACGAAAGGCCCCTGAAACAGGACCATTTGTATGCACCGCTTTGGCTGTCGCGTCATAATCGGGAACAAAATAGGGTCCGCTCGCATGCACCGGCACACGGTTTGCGACGGTGGGACCCCAGGAAGCGTAGGCGCCTGTATTGAATAACCCATCAAATTTCAGAGCCTGAAACCGCCCTGTTCGATCGGCGGAAAGGGCTACGTCCATCTCTGCGGGGTGTCTTTTCGTCGTCGCCATCATCGATTCCGGGCGGCTATAGGCCAGGCGAACGGGTTGTTTGAGGACATAAGCCGCCAGTGCCAGATAGGGCTGGACGGAAAGATCCAGCTTGGTGCCGAAGCCGCCGCCAACAGCTGTCGGAATGACACGCAGATCATCGAGCCCCAGGTCGAGAATCTTCGCGATCTCTTCATGATCCATATGCGGCGCCTGGGTGCAGGCGTAAATCTCAAGGCAACCGTCTCGCATTCGGGCCCATCCGGCTTCCGGTTCGATGGGAGCGTGTTCCACATAGGAGGTTTCAAAGCGGCCGGTAACCTGCAAAGAGTCATCATTCGGAACCTGATCGGGCAGACGACGCCTGACGATTCCCTCGGTGAGAATATTGTTTTTTCTCCCCCGATGCAGAGCTTCACTGTCCGCCCGCAGCGCCTGTTCCGGTGACAGGTTGGAGGGCATATCCTCCCAGGAAACGGGAAAATCCTCCTTGTCGAAACCGGACATGGTCGCACCATCGCCGACAACCATGGCAACGGCTTCCCCCTTGAACCGGCAGTGAGTCTCAGCAAAGACCGGCTGATCGGAAAATGGCGGAATCACTCCGTAAATATTTTCGCCGGGAATATCGGCTGCCGTAAATACACGCTCGATACCCGGATTATTTTTTACAAACCCTTCCAAATCTCCGAATGTGAAGCGGGTGTGATGATCGGGGGACCTGATGATTTTCACGACCAGGGCATCCGATGGGACGCCATCGTCGCCAAAGTTCTGCTGCCCACGGATTTTCTGCGTCCCATCAACCCGCGGGACCCGTTGGCCGACAATCGCCAACCCACTCATATCCGATTTCTCCTGCAACCCGTTTTGGACCAGCGAGGAATTTGCTGCTGCCAGCACTGCATCTGTAATTTTTCGATATCCGGTACACCGGCAAAGTACACCGGACAGGGCGTTCTCGACATC
>JANQOC010000072.1 GCA_028279265.1 Hyphomicrobiales bacterium | reverse complement strand
TAAAGTGCTGATCATGTCCGCTTTTGGAGGTAAAGCGGACTTAAATTCTAACGTGTCTAGTGTCTGTTAATGACCCATAACGGACTTTCAGTCGTCAAGCCGATCTATGAAGAACACGCCAGGCAGAAAGTAGAGTTCCATCTTTATCAGACCATCCATCTTCTACAGCCTTGTCGTATGCCTTTCTGGTGGCCTCTACAGCAGGTACAGAGAATTCATTCTCCTTCGCCACCTCACTCATCAAACGCAAATCTTTAGCCATACCCGAAAGCTGAAACCAAGATTCGAGATTACTATTACCAGCAATCGCTTCAACAATTGCCGGTATACGCATTGGAGCGACTTTTATGGCTCCTGAAGAGTCTGCAAGAATTGATCCCGCCTGTTCCAGGTCAATGCCAGCTTGCTGAGTGAAGTTCAACGCCTCGCCCAAAGCTTCCCAGTAAACAATTAGGGGAAGATTGGTCGCAAGTTTCATGTAAGCACCGGATCCCGGTGTTCCGACATGTTCCACTCGGCGGCAAAGCTGATCTAATACAGATTTTGCCTTATTGAAGTTGTCCTCACTCGCACCTACGAGACCCATCAGCTGTCCTTCACGGGCCGGACCAACTGTACCGGCAACCGGGCATTCTACATAAGAACCTCCAGCTTCCGTGACTTTATTTGCAAGTTCGACAATTGTCGCCGGCTTTACGGTGCTCATCTCTATAATCGTTTTGGCTGATAAATCGCCGGCAAGAAGTCCGTCGGTATCCCCATAGAGATTATTGACGGCACTATCGTCCAGTAACATAACCACAATAACGTCGCTTCTGCTGACGAGTTCATTTGGTGTATCAGCTTGAGTTGCACCATTTCTTACTAGTGCATCTGCTTTTGAACGGGTTCTGTTCCAAACCGTCAGTTCGTATCCGACATCCATCAATCTCTGTGCCAGGGCCGAACCCATATTTCCTAATCCGCACACACCAATTTTCATTACAGAATTCTCCTGTTCCAAATTGTAACGATATGAATTTTATGCCTCTTTCCTGCAGTCCAAAATTCGGTTAATAGAGGCCCCGGATAATCATAGTTTCAAGTTAAGCATGCCAACAATAATTTTTTGAATAGTCATTCAATAAAATAGTTGAATGACTATTCAAAAATGCTATTCTGGAAAATGAGAGAAGACGAATGGGAAGACAACAGAATTTTGATGCAGACGAAGTCATCGACAAGGTGATAGGCGTATTTATGTCGAAAGGTTACGAAGCAACATCAGTCAAGGATTTGGTTGATGCGACGAACATTCACCCCGGCAGTCTGTACAATAGTTTTGGTAATAAAAAGCAAATCTACGAACACGCACTGAACAGGTTTGTAGCCATTTCCCCATTTAATCAATTGCTCGAGGACGCTGAAACGAGCAATCCCAAAAAGACACTGGAAAAACTGTTTTCCGATACAATTTCCATGGCGGTCAACGACTCGGAAACGCGTGGCTGTCTGATTACAAATACTGCTGCCGAGCTAGGCGGTGTTGACCCGAAGACATCTGAATGGGTCTCAAATTCATTCAAAAAAACTGAAGATCAAGTTTGCCGTCTGATCGAACGCGGACAGGAGCTCGGACAGTTTAAATCAAAGGAAAAAGCCAGAAAACTTGCCCAGTTTATTTTGAATACAACACAGGGAATGCAGCTTCTGGCAAAGGTCAATCAAGACCGGAAAATGTTGAAGAATATTGCTCAAACGGCACTGAATTCGTTGAATGGCCCGTAGAAATACAAAAACAATAGGGCATCGTTTTTTTGAGGTCTGAAAAGGATCTCAGAGGTTTGCATAGCGTATCGTTGAGTAACCCTAGGGAGGAAACATAGATGTCCAGAATTACACGGAGAAATTTTCTATCTTATGCCGGCGCTGGAGCTGTAACAGCGAGCGTGGGGCCTTTCTATATTAAGAGAGCCTTTGCGGCAGACACCATAAAAATTGGACACGTCAACACATTCAGTGGACCTCTTGCGGCTCTGGGTGAGCAAGGAAAGTGGGGCCTCACAGTTGCAGTTAATCGAATCAACTCATCGGGCGGTATCAATGGCAAGAAGGTCGAAATCATTGAGCGGGATGACGCATTCAAGCCGGCACAGGCTGTCCGGGAAGCTGAGAAACTTATTCTTCGGGAAAATATTGATGCCCTGACCGGAACATCTTCGAGTGGCATTTGTGTTCAACTTGCTCCACTTGTCGAGAGAAATCGTACTCTTTACGTACTGGGTACAGGATGTGAGACAACAAATCTGACCGGTGGCAAAGTTAAGAAATGTCCGAAACATGTTTTCAGACCGTACAATACGACGAAAAGTCAAGCCATCGCGATGGCACCCTGGGCGATCCAAAACGGTGTAAAAACGGCAACAGGCCTTTATATGGATTTTGCGTGGGGACAATCCGTCGCCTTTGATTTTCGGGATGAGTTTGTGCGCCTCGGGGGTAAGTGGATAGATCCGGTTCCGGCCCCTCTCAACACATCGGATTATTTGCCTTATGTTAATCGTATCTCACAGGAGGCCGAAGCCATCGTTATGGGTATGTCGGGTGGTGCGGCTATCAAGTCAATGCTGGCTGTAGCTGATGCTGGCTTTACACAGAAAGCTAAAATTGTTGGTCCGGCTTCCGTTTGCGATGTGAACACACTGGAGCAACAGGGCAAGAGCGCGGTTGGCGGATTTTATCTTCACCGCTATTCACCTGTTCATGATCTTGCCGGTTCG
Source organism: Hyphomicrobiales bacterium (assembly GCA_028279265.1). GTDB lineage: Bacteria > Pseudomonadota > Alphaproteobacteria > Rhizobiales > CAYWUX01 > JANQOC01. The sequence continues at coordinate 433 of JANQOC010000072.1, read as the reverse complement.
CCATTTGATGACGAACACAATCGTAGTTTCCGCGAAGAATTCATGGCGCTCTCGAAAGGTGTTCTCCCTAGCGGTTTCGCGCAAGCACAGTTCACCGGCATGAACACTATCAAGGCAGCGATGGAAGGTGCCAAATATCAGGATAAGAAAAAAGACACGCCAAAAATGATCGCCTGGCTTGAAGGCAATGGCGGATCAACGGAATTTGGACCCGGACGCCTGTTCAAGCGCGGACGCGATTTTCCGCAAGGCGATATCTATCTAAGGTCATCGGATCATCAGGCCTTTGTTGATTTCTATATGACGACCGTCGATGATAATCTGCACTTCAAAATTGTCGGCGATGTCGTGCCCATGAAAACAACTTTGTACGATTCCAAATTTAAGTCCTGCTCAGCATAATCAAAAAATATTGGATCGGATGACATCTGTT
>JANQOC010000070.1 GCA_028279265.1 Hyphomicrobiales bacterium | reverse complement strand
ACATCGTTGTAAATGCAAAAGTCGGGATCGTAGAAATCCTCGATGGTGCCGCCGGTGAAGATAATACGGCCGTCGGGCATGCGGGTCTGGCTTTGTCCGTATCTGCCACGCCCGGACCATCGCGGTCCCGGCCGCGCCATCCGCCTGTTGGACGTGTAATCCCGGTTCAACCGGCTCCAGGGCCCGTTATAGTCACTATGGCCGTATGAGCGCGCGGCCTCGTTGTCCCCGGCCAGGAGTTGACGCCAGAGTTCGCTTTCGACCATTTCCGGATTTGACAATCCGTAGCGAGGGTAGCGATCCCGCTCATATTCATTTTTTGAAAGTCCCATGTTCATCGGTCCGTCAATGGCTGAGAGGCAGATATCAGGTTTGTCGCATCGAGTTGGATCTGGGTTCATCGGCGACGACCGATGGCAGAATTGGGTTCGTTTCCCGCTCAGCCCAACCGCACCGGTACCGATCATCGACCGGATCTGTCTTCTGAAGGAATCACTGTGATTACGGCGCTTTTGCGGGTGAATAGGCTATCCCGGTTCCACCACACGACAATTGCGGCGATTCCCACGAGTATCCATGTGTCGTAGGGCTGCGCATCCGGCCAGAACGGATTGATGAGCTGCCAGTGGAACAAGATTGGCAAGAGGAGACTGCCGCGTGTCTGGTTGAGGATCGGAGTGATCAGCACCGCAAGTGTGACATTGCCGATGAAGAAGGGCAGGAAATTCCAGCCTCCAAACACTGTGCCCGAGAGAAAAAACGCCGGAAGATGCCAAACACCCCAGGCCGCACCGATGATCGTACCGGCCCAAATCGGCGCCATATGACGCTGAAGGAGCGGTTGGGCGACACCGCGCCAACCGAATTCTTCAACGGGGCCCAGGAAAAGCATCATGAACAAAACGATAACAAACACCCCGATACCGTCGGCTGGCGCGGGAGCAAGGAGAGGTCCCCCTTTGAAAAGCGAGCCGGTCATAAAGATCAGTGGAATGCCCATCAGAATAAAGATCACCCACCCCCGAGGACATCGCCACAAGAAGAGGCGTAAGAGAAATGCCCTTAAACCAGTCACACCCGAATAGAAAAGCACAAGTGCCAGGGCTACAATCGCTGGCGACCAGGTAGCGAGAAAAAAGATTGGGTGCGACCCGCTGATACTCCCAAATGTTGCCGCCGACCAGTCAGGCCAAAATATGTAAATACCGATCAGGCCCCAGGTGATCGCAAAAGTCAGAACAAAGAAGGGGGTCAAAGCTTTGGACGGCATCCGAAAACTTCGGACGGCCGAATTGGCTTCCGTCATGATTCTATCCCCTGGCGCACTGTCTGGGCAGAACCTTACAGATGTTTCCGAGAAGCAGGATTGACCTGGGTCAATGTGGTTGATGAATGTGGTTGGTGAATGTCCACGGGGTCGGTGTAGACCAGGGATTCAAGTCGGCCCTGAGAACTCACAGAGGACGCGCGTCGTCACCAAAAAACCTTCGGTTGGCTTCCCGGAACAGCTCTTGCGCCCTTTCGGAGTCATAGGGGCGTTCAGTGAGTGTTTCCGGGTCCCATTCACTGCGTCCCTCGGCGAAAAAGTCGCCTCCATAGATATGCAGGGCACCTGTAAGGCGGCCAATGGGATTGATGACCGAATGGATAATATTCTTGCCCAGGGACAGAACCTGTTTTTCTGAAAGAGAGGACGCCCCCGCCGCCTCGATGCCGTTTTCCGTGCGCTTCCAGTAAATATTGTCTTCGCGTCCGGTGTAGATACCAATCTCGGCCCAGGTTTCGTTGTGGTTATGGGGCATGAGTGTCATGAGCGGCGCCCAGACAACATTCAATATTGTGAGTTCGGGAGATCGATATACGGTATGGAGACCCGCTTCCTCGGGCTCACCCAGTGTTCTTATAACATCGCCCGGCTCGGAAATGGCTTTTGCCAGAACCTCCCGAACGGCTTGTGGTTTTGAGCTCTCTTGGATTGCGGTTCGGCAGTCTTCAATGAACTGTTCTTTTTCAAACATCTTATGTTCCCGATTAT
>JANQOC010000035.1 GCA_028279265.1 Hyphomicrobiales bacterium | reverse complement strand
GCTGAACAAGAATTCTGCCTGGAAGAGGCAACGATCGATGAAATGCAGCAGGCTATCAAGTCCGGTAAGACAACGTGCGTTCAAATTGTCGAGCACTATCTGAAACGGGTCAAAGCCTTCAACGGTGTTGCAAGTCTTCTGGTCACCGAAACCGGCGAAACCATTGATGAAGCGAAAGGCGCCAAAAGAGCCGGGGCGAGGCTGGAGTTTCCTCAACAATCAGTAAAGGCTTCTGACCTTCTCCCAGATCTTCACGACTATGATGGTCCTCCACTTGACTATGGTCGAATGGAAGCAATGGCATCCGATCCCGAGGTCGAGCAGCAATTCGGCATGATTGCGGGTATCAAAAACGGGGGGCAGGTCAACGCGCTGGCAACCCTGAACATAAGGGGGGAAAGATCGGTAACTTGTCGCGGCGATTATGATCGCCATCCCTCGGAAGGCCCGCTACCTCCGGACGCACCGGCCGTTTGTGAATTGTTTCGAAAGTTCCCGGACGCTTTGGAACAGGCAGCGGAGTTGGATGCCGCTCATGGGCGCAATCCTGATTTGGAGAAGATGCCGTTATATGGCGTGGTTTTTTCATTCAAGGATCCTTTCGATACCAAGGATATGCGCTCGACAGGTGGCGGAGATGCTCGATACGATATCGACTTTCCCGCCCGGGATCATGTGCTTGTGGATCAGCTTAGAAAAAAGGGCGCCATAATTTTCGCCAAGGCCGTTAGCACGGAATATAACGGTCGCGCCGGCGATCCCGGCGGGAAAAATGAGCCGGACCGAGTTTTTCCCACAACCCTTGGCTATCAGCGCAGCACCTGGGCGGGAAATCCGGCCAACCCCTATGATACAACGCGTTCCGCATCCCTTGGTTCCAGTTCCGGATCTGCGGTTTCCGTCAGCACCAACATGGTTATGGCCAGTCTCGGCGAGGAGACGCGTGCCTCCTGCCGGGGTCCCTCAAATCATAATTCCGTGGCCCTGATATTACCGCATAAGGCAATGCTCGGTTTCGATGGCGGGGCAATCGGAGCGGATATTTATGTCGATCGTTCCGGCATTATGTGCCGAACAATCAAAGACGCGGCAAAAGTGCTCGATGCCCTGAATGATCCCGAGGAAGGTTACTACGATCCCCGAGATCCCTTCACCACAATACCCCGTTCATCCGTACTGCCGTCGGGTTATGAGGTTCACGCAAATGAAACGGGATCTGCCGGATCACTCGATGGAATTCGTCTCGGAGTCATTCGTGAGTCAATGGTTTTTCCGGAAGGCTCAATGGCCGAAGTTCCGATCGTGGAAGCCGCAAAAATAGAAATAAAGTCTGTTCTGGGTGACCAGCTTGGGGCGACACTTGTCGAATCCTCTCATCCGCTTTGGGTCAATGATCCCGACCTGGAGCAAATGAAGACGGACTACATGCAAGCCCTGGCACGCCTGGTTCCCGTGCTTATGCCCGATATACTTTACCGCCTCGACGCCCAGGGTGAACCGCTGTTCAAAGAATTCGCCGAAGCCATCACACCAACCGAATTCGAACCCGGTAAGGTCTTTGGCTCGGGCGACATGGCGCCGATCGACTATATGCTTGCGCTCTCGGAGCAACGCATTGCCCCACCGAAGAATTTGGATCTCGGGACCATTCAGCAGCAAGAACTGGCCATGGCTTTTCGTTTTCATATTCCCCAATATCTGAGCCGTAGGGCTGAAGACTGGAAAAACCTGGGTTTTGAGGAAACCCTCGATAGTTTTGCCAAACTCAATCAGCGGTCGAAATTCTGGGGTGATGACCACCGGGCTGCCTTCAAGAACTGGGAGGAAGTCACGGATATGCGTAACCCGTTGAACAAGAGACAGGGGATCAATGAACGTATCATGTTACGGGAGCTTCTGCGCCGGGTCGACATGATGGTTATTCTTGAAAACAAGCTTGATGCCCTGGTTCGGCTGCATACACCTTGGCCACCGGCGATTATCGGAGGGCCCGAGCAACATGATACCTGGCAAAATCTC
>JANQOC010000020.1 GCA_028279265.1 Hyphomicrobiales bacterium | reverse complement strand
CGAACCGATGTTATGATGACGGCCATCATCGGCAGCCTGTTTTTTTCCGAAGATCTCTCAATTTCCGGATGGATCGCCATAACGCTCACGGTTATCGGGGTCATCATCATGTCTGTTGCGAAATCCAATATTGGCGCTTCCCTCAATAGCCGTGGCGATCTGGCGAACGCCCTGTTATCCAGGTCGACACTTATCGGATTATTAACCGGATTTTGTTTCTGCCTGTCCTACCTGTTTCTGCGCGAGGCCAGCCTTTCCTTGGAGGGATCTTTTATTTTGAGGGCGGCGACCACCCTTGTTTGCGTCCTCGGCATACAGGTTCTGATCGGTCTCGTCTGGCTTTACCGGTTCGAACCGGAGGCGGTCGCTAAAATCGGGGCGCGGTTCAAACTATGCACATTTGTCGGCATAACCAGCGCACTCGGCTCCATCGGATGGTTCACGGCAATGACGTTGCAAAATGCATCTTATGTCCGCGCCGTCGCCCAGGTCGAGGCCATCTTCATCATCCTGATATCGGTGCTTTATTTCAGAGAAAAAATTCTTTTCTCGGAACTGATTGGCATTGCGACCATCGTTGCCGGCATTTTGCTGTTTGTCTTGTAGCCTTGATCTGACAAACGAGAATACCGGCTCAGTCTTCAAATGGATCCTGTACCAGAATGGTATCTTCCCGTTCAGGACTCGTCGACAGCAGCGCGACCGGTGCTTCAATAAGCTCTTCCAGCCGGCGGACATATTTGATGCAGGTTGCCGGAAGATCGGCCCAGCTGCGGGCACCGAAAGTGGAATCGTGCCAGCCTTCAATTTCTTCATAGACGGGTTTGACACGGGCCTGTAAGCCCTGGGAAGCGGGCAGATAGTCGATGTGCTCGCCGTCAAGCTCGTAGCCGGTGCAAACTTTGATCGTATCGATACCGTCGAGAACATCGAGCTTGGTCAGGGCAATCCCATCAATACCGCAGATCTTGATACACTGACGCACAAGGCAGGCGTCAAACCAGCCGCAACGGCGAGGGCGTCCTGTCACAACACCGAACTCTTTACCCTTTTCACCCAGATGCTGCCCAACTTCATCGAACAATTCAGTGGGAAAAGGACCTTCACCGACCCGCGTCGTATAGGCCTTCGTTATACCCAACACATAGTCGAGAGCCCCGGGGCCGATCCCTGACCCGGTCGCCGCCTGCGCAGCGACCGTGTTCGATGACGTCACAAAGGGGTAGGTACCATGGTCGATATCGAGAAGCGAACCCTGGGCCCCTTCGAAGAGAATTCTGTCCCCCTGGCGGCTGCGATTATCGAGCAGTGCCCAGGTGCGGTCGATATAGGGGAGAATGCGTGGCGCGATTTCCGAAAGTTCGGCAAACAGGGTATCCGGAGAAATCTCAACCTCACCGAGCCCGCGCCGCAAGGCGTTGTGATGAGCAAGGATCCGCTCCACTTTTCCTTTGAGGCTGGAGAGATTCTGCAGATCCATGGCCCGGATGGCTCTTCGCCCGACCTTGTCTTCGTAAGCCGGTCCGATACCGCGTTTCGTTGTGCCGATCTTTCCATCACCGGCACTGGCCTCGCGCAAGGCATCCAGCTCCCGGTGCAGGGGAAGAATAAGGGTGGCGTTTTCAGCGATACGCAGATTGTCCGCCGTAATTTCGACGCCCATTTCGCTAAGTGTCTCGATTTCCGATGCCAGGGCCCAGGGATCTATAACGACCCCATTGCCGATAATTGCCATTTTACCATCACGTACAACGCCGGACGGCAGCAGGGACAATTTGTAGGTCTTGCCATCGATGACGAGCGTATGGCCGGCATTGTGCCCGCCCTGGAAGCGTACGACGATGTCCGCGCGCTCACTGAGCCAGTCGACAATCTTGCCCTTGCCTTCATCGCCCCACTGCGACCCCACCACAACTACGTTTGCCATATGAGTTTCCTGAATCCCTATATGGTGCCGGGACTATTCCTGGGCATCAATTATATTCGCCATGAATAAATACGCGTCCCACCCGGTCATCCAAAATCCAATTCGGAGCCAGCTCACACGCCGGCCATTCCCGGGGCACCTTATAGACCAATCCAGCACGCAATGATAGGTCTCTAGCGCTGGCCGACGATTTCCACATTTGCCGGCCAGAGGATCTTATAATTAAGAAGTATTTCCCGCTTTTCCCCGGCTTTCAGCGGGAAATCCCAGGCAAGAATACCGCGGCCGTCTTCCACATTTTCGCGGCTCGGCCGTGTGGTCTTGGACAATCTCTGGACCTGTATATCTTCATTTTCCGAGAAGGGAACCTGATCCAGCACGGTCAGGTCATACGGATTGTCATGGCGGTTATGGATCGAGATTTTAAAGTACCTCTCGTCTGTCTTCGAAGAGGTTATAATTCCGGACTCCCCCTTGGAGCGATTGACTTCGACCCGGGTTATTTCGATCATTTTGTCGGCCCCAAATCCGAGTTCGTGTTCAACGCCGGGATTCAATTCGGGAAACCTGCCATTGCCGACAAAAACACCATCTCGGAATAGAGAGACCAGACCGGCCAGCAGCGGTGTCTCACTTTCCTTAAGCGAGAACACGGCGTAGAGATAAGCCGTTGGATCGAGTTTTGGAACAGACCGAATTTTTAGAGTGGGCTCAACTTCAAACTTATTGATCTGAACCT
>JANQOC010000716.1 GCA_028279265.1 Hyphomicrobiales bacterium | reverse complement strand
GGCAACCACCTTGTTCCGATTAATTTCGGCTCTGAATAATTTTTCTTTTTGTTCTCAAATAATCTTCTGAAGGATATTCAACCTGGCAGTCCGGACACTTCCAGACCGTATCCGACGTTTCCACATCAACCCGATCCCTGATCATTTCCACGGGCGGGTAATGGCGCATGCAGAGTTCAAACTTTGCCGACCGTGCCAGTTTTGCCTGGCCAGATTCGAGCTGCTCCACGATCTCAGGCAATTTCAATAGGGCTCGGAATATCTTGGTAATCCGATTGTCCCGAACCGTCTCTGTTTTCGATAGAATAATGTCCTGAAGAAACATTTTGCCCCCTTTAATTTCCCCAACAACGAAATAAAACTCAAAAAATAAGCAGCGGATTGATGACCCGCTTGCTGACAGCTTTCACGGAACTCTGCCCATATTCCGAATCGCTCTCTCCATTTTTTATCTCAACAATTGGACAAATCTGGGATTGAACGAAGATTCAGCCAAAATGTGTCCCAAATCACACTCGTAGAGCACCGGCCTCCTTAGATAGCAAGAAACCACCCTTTGTACGAACGACGAAGATGGGGATTGAGGGGCAACCGCTGTTCGAGAAATCCCTTGTTTGACAGAATTGAGAAGGAGAAAGACATGTTGAAACTAACAATAGTCGGCATGGGATTATCAATGATTATCCTCGCCGGTTTTCTTTTCACCATTGCGTCTACAAAATTGGCGAATGCGCGATCTGTTGTTCCACGAGAATTTCTTGACCAACCGACACAGGAACGGGAAATAATTCTCTCCGAGATCGGTCAGGATATTGTCAACGCCGCAAAAAACCGGCCGATGGACCTGCCCTTTCATTGAGAGCGGTCATTTCGTTTGGATCAACAGTTTTACTCAGACAGATTTTTTAGTTGAGACCGGTGATTCCAATAAAACCGGTCTCGTCAATCCCATCAATGTGTACCGTCATTAATTGCTAACACGTCCGGTCAAAAGTACGACAGTCGGACACGGCGCGGAGATCATTCTGCGACGGCTTAAAACAGTCCGCGCGTCATGCCGCCGTCAACCGCAAGTACAGTGCCGTTGACATTGCCGGAAGCCTCGGATGCCAGGAACGCGACGATACGGGCAACCTCGTCAACCTCGCCGAGCCGGCCGATGGGAATGCGCGCCCGAAAGTCATTTTCGAGATTCTCTGGAGTTGTATTATTGGCCTTGGCCATGTCTTCAAACAAACGCATGATACGTTCACTGCGGGTAGGTCCCGGATCAACCGCATTGACAAAAATACCGTCGGGCCCGAGTTCCTGGGATAGTCCTTTATTGATGGCCATGAATGCCGCATTGACTGCCGAAGCCGGTAGTGCGCGATTGGCGGGTTCGCGACCGAACATGCCGATGATGTTGACGATGCGCCCGGACTTCTGGGTTCTGAGCTGCGGTATGGCCGCCCGGATCAGGCGCACGGCTCCCATGAATTTAAGCTCAAACGCATCTCTCCAGGTCTGATCATCAATTTCCCAGAACAGGCCACCGCGGGCGGCCCCGGCAGCATTGATGATGACATCGATCCTTTTGAATTTTTCCAGGGCCGCTTCGACAATCTTTTCCCCGGCACCGTCTTCCGTAATGTCCAGGGGTAAAACTCCGACATCGGCACCATAGTTTTCCTGCAATTCGGTTTTGACGGAATTCAAATCCGTTTCATTCCGAGCCGTCAGCAACAGCTTAGCTCCCTCTTTGGCCAGGGCCTCGGCACTGGCCGCCCCCAGGCCCTTATTGCCACCGGATACAATTGCGATCTTATCTTTGAGATTCAATTCCATAAATGTTCCACCTACTCAGTCAGTTTTGTCGCTTTGTCATTGAAAAGGTCCGGCGAACCGGCGGTTCACAAAAGCATTCAAGTCCAACAATGTAAAGCCGTAACCGCCGCACGGATTGTCGGATCCCTAACGATACAACGCCGATCGCCACCCCATGGCAATCGTAACAGCACTCCCGAACAAATAATTCTATTGATGAATATGTTCAAAGGTGATTTGTAATGAATAAATACAATCCTTCATAAAAATAACCGGGGTGGAAATGACCGAGAAACCAAATTTCCTCTATTTTATTACAGATCAACATCGTTCTGATTATCTGGGGTGTGCCGGTCATCCGGTCTTAAAAACTCCGAACATCGATTCGATTGCCGAACAAGGAACGCGATTTGAGCGGTTTTTCGTTGCCAGTCCGGTCTGCATGCCCAACCGGGCCTCACTTCTCACGGGTCGATTTCCGTCGATAAACGGGTTGAGATATAACGGCAACCACCTCACCTATCGCGCAAATACGTTTGTGGACGTCCTCGCACAAGGCGGATATCGCACGGCCCATATCGGAAAGTCCCATGTCCAGCCGATGACCAACTTCCCGCCCTATGAGCGCGTCGATCCCGCCGCCCTGGGACTTATTGAAGAAGCCTGGAAAGACGATGACGATGTCTATGATCAGGAATTACCCAGCCGGTATTCCACAGAGGGGCGGTTCGAAATTCGCAAACCCTACTACGGCTACCAGCACGTGGATATGGTAACCAAGCATGGCGATATGTGCGGCGGCCACTACGAACAATGGTTTCGCGAAATGGCGCCCAATTGGAAAGAGTTGCAGGATCGAGGAAATGAACTCGCCCACAATTACTCCTGTCCCCAGGCCTATCGTACACCGATACCCGAAGAGCTTTATTCCACGTCCTTCATCCGCGACAAGGCCAAGGCCTATTTGACAGAACAGGCAAAATCCGATCAGCCTTTCTTCGCTTTCGTGTCCTTCCCGGATCCCCATCACCCCTTCAATCCGCCGGGCAAATATTGGGACATGTATAATCCGGCCGACTTTGAGATGGATATTCCCTATTCACGTCATAAAAATCCGCCCCCTCCCATGAGTCACGCCCATCAACAGCTTCTTGATGAAACCAGAGACCTCAATTCCATGGAAGGTTTTATGGTCCATGAACAGGAAATCAAAGAAGCCAAGGCTCTGACCTGCGGGATGATCGCCATGATCGATGATGCCGTCGGTGAAATCCTTGATGTGTTGCGCGACACGGGCAAGCTCGACAACACGGTCCTCGTATTTAATTCGGATCATGGAGACTATCTCGGTGACTTCAACATGCTGCTGAAAGGGGCATTGCAGATGCGAAGCATTACCCAGGTCCCATTTATCTGGTCAGATCCTGACATGCGGGAGTCCCGAACTCAGCCGAAACTCGCATCGACCATCGATATCGGACCCACAATTCTTGAAAGAGCCGGGCTGAAACCTTATTGGGGCATTCAGGGTCAGTCACAACTGTCCGCCATTCGGGGAGAGAAAGAAGCACGGGACTCGGTCATGATCGAGTTCCATGACTCCGGCGCCCGCATGGGATTTGATCAACCGGCCTTTGTCCGTACCCTGGTTACAGAGGATTGGCGCTTAACGCTTTACAAGGATCAGGACTGGGGTGAGCTCTACAATCTCGAGAATGACCCCATCGAATCCCACAACCTCTGGGATGATGCCAAACACCACGGCACCAAGGCGCGGCTCACCGAACAGCTTTTGCAACATATGATGAATGCGGTTGATCAAAGTCCGCGGTCGCTCAGACGCGCATAAGTCAGTTCAGCCCGCGGTCCATTAAAAGTTTGCATTGCATCAGAACACCGGTGCCTGCAATACTTTCGGCAGCTTGCTTTTATCAGCATTTATCCTTAACTGCCTGTGGCACAATTCCCGCGACTTGAGATAGATTCCATGATGGAAAATCTTGTCCCGCTGCGGACCCGTTTCGAGATAGGTCCGCAGATATTGGACCAGGGAACCTGCCGTACGGGTACAGGGGGTCAGGGTACGGCTTGAAAATACCTGCCAGAGTTGTTGCGCCGCAACCGACAGTTCTTTCTTGGTATCTTCGGACCAGTCAGAGGCGGGTTTGGTCCAGGCTTGCGACAGCAGGGTTTCAAAAGCTGAAATATCCGTCCATAGCTTCTTATCCGGCGTTTGACCATAAACCTGAACGGTCGTTAACATCAAA
>JANQOC010000674.1 GCA_028279265.1 Hyphomicrobiales bacterium | reverse complement strand
GAACGGCGGCGGGAAATGGCGATATTGCGGTCGGTAGGCGCCGGTCCGCGCACGGTTTTCGGCCTGCTGGTCGCAGAAGCCAGCCTGCTGACGTTTTTCGCAATCTGTTTGGGAACGGCCCTCGTCTATGGCGCCCTCATCCTCATCCGTTCCTATGTGGACACCCGTTTTGGACTGTTCATGGAGCTCAACTGGCCGACGGCCTATGAATGGGCCACCCTGGGTTTCATCTGGCTCGGCGGCACGATTGCCGGAATTTTGCCAGCTTTACGCGCCTATTCTCTTTCCGTTGCCGATGGCATGATGGTCAAGAACTAAACGGGGTCCCCCGCTGATGATGAACAAGTCCTGGTTGCATTGCGGATTGTCGGTGTTCCTGGGCTTCCTGTGCCTGCTACCGGGCGTTGCAATTGCGGAATCCATTACAACTGTAACCTGGGACAATCTCATCCCAAAGACGGTCGTATTGTTGCCGAATGCAGAACTAACCGAGCGAGAACAGGCTCCTGCCTGGGGTAGTACGCGCGCGACCGGTAAATCCGGTGCAAAGGCCGATCAGACAGAACTCACTCCGGAACTGATGCAGGAATTACTGCCGCTGGTCAAAACCTTTGACAATCGGAAAGTCAGCCTCAGCGGCTACATGGTCCCCCTTGATTTCGAGGCGGCGCGGGTCCGCAATTTCCTGCTTGTGCCCTTTGTCGGCGCCTGCATCCATGTCCCGCCGCCGCCGCCAAATCAGATTGTCTTTGTGCAGGGAACGCGCGACTTCGCCGTGACGGACTTATGGACACCCATCACCGTGACGGGAGTATTCAATCGCGGCATTTTCACCAGCGACCTGGCTGAGGCAGGGTATACGATTGCCGCCGAGAGTGTGCAGGAATACAAGCACCCGAATCCCCGGAGTATCGATCCGTCCCTGCACAAGCGCTTTTGGGAGTAAAAGATAGATGGGACAGGCAGGGTGACTGGCGCAACGTAATCCGTTCTTATCAGGCTTTGTTACTGTTCCAGGGGTTCCACCTGGGTTGCCTGAATAGCGTAGCTCACTTCAAAGTCAGTGGTTCCATCGACGAGGTAAAGGGACTGTTCTCTCCGGTCAATACGCATCTGTCCGGTCACCCAAACAGCCTCATAAATGCCATTGATCTCGATACCATCCTGGCTGCGGACGTGCACAATCTGGTTAGGCGGCGGTGGTGGCGTGTGAATACAGGCACCGACAAAGGGCACGAGCAAAAATTCCGTAACCTTGTTCCCTTCACTCTCCAGAGGCAGGACATAGCCGGGCAGGCGAACCATCTGTCCGTCCAGCCTTTTGACCGGTGAATTTTGTGTGTGTCGGACGAGTTCCTGAAACGCGTCAATTTTTGCCAGCAGATCTTCGACGTTCAGGCCTTCATCCTGCAAAAATTTACGGGCTTCCTGGGCGACTTTCTCGATACTCTCGCTGGTGGGTCGGCCCTGTCTCTTTCCTTCCCTAATCCAGTAAACGTCCTGCAAACTGGCCTGTTGCTCGAAGCTCAAGGCTTTGAACGGATCCTTGGATTCATCCATTTTCGGGGAGAGGTCATCCCATACCAGCCGCTCGACCGCGTGGGCTCCGATGGACGGAACAATAAAAACGGTCAGCAATAGGGTCAGGAAAAGCGGTATTTTGCGCATAGGGACGCCCCTGTTTCAGGCCAAAAGCGGAGGCCTGTCTGCATAGAATAGTAACGGCCAAATAGCTTGGTTCGATTTATCAGATAGTCCATTTTCACAAGCTATTCCAATCAACAATTATTGAAAAATAGGCGGAAATTCAACATTTTCAATGACATCGGTTTTAGTGATCGGAGTTAAACGCCTTTGCGGGATCCCGTCCCAGCTCTCTCTTGGCGATCCGCCCGCTCGGGGTCCGCGGAAACTCCGCAATATCCAGCCAGTAACGGGGGCGGATACGGACAGGCAAATTTGCCTCCGCCCACGCCGCAAGGCGTGCCGGATCAAAGCCGATACCCTCCACCAGGCGCACATAAACCAAAATATCTTCCTCACCGATTTCCGACGGCACACCGATAGCGGCGCATTCGGCAATTTCCGGATGACGGGACAAGGCGGTTTCAATCTCCCAGGCGGAGAGGTTTTCCCCGCGGCGGCGAATAGAATCCCTGAGACGTCCGGTAAAATAATAGAAACCCTGTTTGTCCCGGCATGCCAGATCTCCGGTATATAGCCGGCCGTCGCGAAGGACAGATTTCGAGGCCTCGTCATCGCGAAAATAACCGGGGGTCAGCAAACCATCCAGTTTTGGCTGAATGACGATCTCACCCGACCTGCCGTCGTCGACCGGATTACCTTCGGCATCGATCAGGGTGATATCCATCCACGGCAAAGGTTGCCCCATGGAGCCCACAACGCCGACCGTATTGACGGTGGAAAAACTCGACGCTTCCGTCAGCCCGTAAACCTCCCGCAGAGGAATGCCGAAGCGCTCCTGGAAATTGCGCCAGATTTCCGGACGGGCACCGGCGCCGAAGGCCAGTTTGACCGCGTGGGTTTTATCCGCGGCTGTCGCCGGTCTCGTGAGCAGAATCTCGAGAATGCCGCCGAGGTAATGGATCTTGGTAATGTCGTGGTTGCGCACATCCTCCCAAAATCTCGACGCGCTGAACCGCGGAACCAGGACCAGGGTGATGGGCTGCAGCAAGGCCAGCACCAGCAGTTGGCTGCCGCCGATATGGTAAAGCGGTTCCCAGAGCAGAAACCTGTCGCCGTCTTCCAGGTCCGCTCCCCAGGCCGTGCCCATGGCTGCTGCGAAAAACATGTACTCGGTCACGACCACTCCCTTCGGTGGACCCGTGGTGCCCGAAGTAAAAATGACCCCGCGCCAATCGCTGGCCTGTCCGGAATATGGAGGCAAATCCTGAACCGGATCGGAGGGCATTCCCCATTCAAACGCGCTGTTTGCAACAACAATCACCTGGCCGCGAATTTTCATTCCGGTCGTCCGCAAATTGTTTTCAAGTCCAGGCGTGGTGACAATCAGGTCGGCGTCCACGGTTTCCAGAACATGAAGGAGCGCCGGTCCTGACTGATCCGGGGATAACGGAATCCATAAAGCGCCAAGGCGGGCGAGGCTCAGGAACAGCAGGACATGCTCAAACTTGTTGGGGAGCAGAGTCAGGACCCGGGATTCAGACCCGATACCGAGACGCGCAAGTTGTTTCGCCAATGATTGAGCCCGGTCCAGCAATTCCGCCGCAGACCAGGATCTGTTTCCCTCGATAAGAACGGCAGGGGCATCTTTCATACGTGCCCGCTTCTCAAGGGCCAGCCAGATCGTACCCTCTGGAAAAGCCGTGTTCATCCCTTTTGATCCGGTCTCGCCATCATTGCGCTCGGACATGGGTCAGGACTTCTTGGCTTTGTCGAGGAACCGTCGGCTTTCCTTGTTGGGTTCGCCACTTTCGAAAGATTCTCGGTGATAGCGGATCGCCGCTTCCATGGCATCATTAAAACCGGGTTCCAGCACTTCCCAGAACCGACGCTTGATCAGCGCCATAGCCGTCTCCGGTTTGTCCGCAAGTTCGAGGGCAATTTCCTTCGCCCGCGGCAAAACGTGGGATTGGGGAACGATTTCATGGAGCACACCCAGCGCCTGCGCCTCCTCGGCCACCATTAACCGACCCGTCAGGGTCAGCTCAATAGTCCGCGACAGGCCCAGCACTTCACGCATGATCCAGGGACCGGTAATTGAGGCAATACCGGAATTGATTTCTGGTTGACCCAATCGCACATCCGGATGCCCCACGCGCACATCCGTCAGAAGTACGAACTGGAATGCGGATCCCGCGGCAACACCGTTGAGGGCTGCAACCACGGGTTTCTCCAGGGCTCTGACGGCTTTATACAAACGGCGGAAGGAATTGATCCAGTCTTCGGCCTGCTCAGGTGTAAAGTCGACGGCCTCGTTGAGATCCTGGCCGGCGCAAAAAGCACGGTCACCTGCACCGGTTATGATCAATGCCCGGATTTCGGATTGACCGGCGCAATAATCGAGGGCTTCCATCACCTCCTCGCGCATGGCTCCGGTCCACGCATTCAGCACCTCCGGCCGATTTAATGTGATGGTCGCAACCGGTGGATCAGTTTCAAAAAGAAGGGTGTCAAAAATCGGCAGGCTCGTCATGGGTCAAACTATACCGGGACCCGGCTGAGCTGTCGACCGGTTGAAGCGCATGTCTGCGCTCCATAAAGTCCACACGGAACTGCAGGAAACAAGAAAAAGGCAGCCGGGCCGGGCTGCCTTCTCCAATGGTCTAAGCAAGTCTGAGACAGAGACGTTACACTCAAAGCTAGAAGTTGATGATGCCGCCTATGACAAACACATCTACTTCCTTAAAGACGGTGGCCCCGTTGTTGCCCGCGTCATACTGGCGATACCCGGCATAGATATCGAGATTGGCCGCAGCAAAGTTCTGGTTGATGCCGAAACCCCAATAGTCCGCATCAGTATCCGCAGTGCCATTGCCTTCACTATTGTAGAACTGACCGAAGAACGTGGTTATGCCACGGTCGAACATTTTTCGGTGAAGGCCAGCGGTCACATACCAAAACTCAGCATCGCCATCTCCTGCCGTACCCGTATCGAAGTCCGTTGATCCCGCACCGAAGTTGACGAAAATTCCGGAGGGCGCATGAAGAATGCCCATGGATCCGGCCAGGGCTTCGACTTCTGCCTGTGCCGTGGTGAGGTGACCCACATAATCTTCCTTTACATAGCCCACGGCACCGGCGACTTTGAAGTCACCCATCTGACGGGCGAAGCTCAGG
>JANQOC010000669.1 GCA_028279265.1 Hyphomicrobiales bacterium | reverse complement strand
GTACAAAGGAATGATACTTGTGCGACCCATCTTCCGTGCCAGCGATATTGACCGGCTTTTGGTTTACTCATGTGCGCATTACAACTCGCCCACAATTTAGCCTTGGTTGTTTTGGCTAACGCAGCTTTCTTACTCTCCAATCCAGCTTCACGGTATCGACACTTGATGGTATGTGGAGGATAGTTTTTAACTTTCTCATATCCTGCTCCACAAATCAGATTTTGATATCCTGCGGATGCAGTGTTGGGGCTAAACAAAATTAAGACGATGATTGCAAGAAGTCCAAATGCGCTAACGTATAATTTGTTCATGTCTTTCTACCTCCTCTGACTTTCAGTTTGCCAGTGAAGCTCTTAAGGAGCCTACACTTGATAGTCGCTTCAATAAGTAAACTGGTTCAAAGCGAGGGAGAAATTGCGGAAAACAGGGATGGCAGGGATTGTTGCGCTCAAAAACAGACTGAAAACAATTTCGGGTGCAAAACACCCAGATTGCGCCCGAATCCAGAAATTGGTTCTCTCCTTATTCTTGTTAAATTAGATTTTGCGAACGGAGTCTCGTTCGATAATTTCGCCGGGAAGTAGGGTTGACTGGATGGGTTTGGAGTTTTCGAGGTGATCAATCAACTGTGCGGCAACTTCATATCCCATGCGCTTGGCAGGCAAATTGATTGTCGTCAGTGGCGGGCAGGTATGTTCCGACCAGTCAAGATTATCGAATCCCATAACGGAAATATCGTCGGGAACTCTAAGCCCGGCTTCCGACAAAGCAAAATAGGTCCCGAGCGCCAGCACATCGGAAAAACACAAAATGGCAGTGTATCGTTTTCCGGATTCAAGCAACCGCCCCACCCCCTGCTTACCGCCTGGAACATTCAACTCGGTTTCAATAAAATGCAAATTAACATCGGTCACGCGGGCATCGGCCGCACCTGATCTGCGCGCGACAGTGCGATCACTTTCTGACAAAGGGCCGTGCAACACCGCAATATTTTTGTGCCCATAAGATGCCAGATATTCCACTGCCCGTGCTGCAAGAGCATAATTATCGTAACCGATTGTGACGTTGCGACTGTCGGGATCCCAGATTGAGGACAGCACGTAGGGAACATTTCTCCGATCAAACATTTCATGTAATTCATCACTGTGCACCGCGCCGGTCAGAATAAAAGCTTCCGCTCCCATGCCGAGCAGTTTTCGCGCTGCCTTTAACTCCTCAACTTCATCAGCATTCGAGATGGCCATAACGAGGGAGTAGCTGTGCTCATCCAGGGTATGTTCGATTGCCGCAATATATTTTGCGAAGACCGAATGTTCTATCGTCGGGATAATCGCGGCTATCGTGTGTGATTTGTTGGTTGAAAGTGCACGGGCTGCCGGATTAGGCACATAGTCGAGTTTCTTGCAAGCATTCAGAACACGCGCCCTGGTTTCCGGGCTGACATTCGTCGTACCGTTGACAACTCTTGAAACCGTTGCAATCGAGAGACCAGCTTCTTTGGCAACATCCCGAATTCTACCGACTTTTCTCAATTCAGCGCCTTCCTGTCGTTCCCGTATAGTAATTTGAACTTGACTCTTGCAATTGGCAAGCAAATAATGAAACCGGTTACATTCGCATATTTGCCTACTATTACCGGATTTCTCGCCGGGAATTACAGCTCGAAATGTAACCGGTTTCATAGTCAGTAGGCATCTCGAAGAGTTGTCTGGGAGAAGTGCTATTGCTGCATAAAACGCCTTCACCTGAATTGTTGGATCGGCAGCGTTATGTCGGACTAAAGGAACCAAACAGCCTGAAATTGGATGTGCTTTGGGGTGAAGGCCAATCTTTGTCCGCCCGCGAAAATTCAATTGTGTCTGTTACCAATATCGATGGCGGTGGGCCCTGTCTTGTAACTGCGATTACCGAAGCAGACCGTAACTTTAAAACGGATCACCTGGAAATTGATGGCTCTAATCCCATTCGTCTTGATCCCTCCCTGTTTGCCAGCGGTGCAATGGCGAATTTGGCGTCCTCACGTGACACCCGTCTTGAGAATGGGAAAGCTTTCAAGCTATTTGACGAAACCTGCGCGGCCGGCGAGACATTCATTTTCAAAATCCGCACGGACGTACGGCTGTTTGTGATTGTTCCCATCGAAAATGACTTCATTACATGCGGTGGCGGCGGCCGCTTTCGCGTTCGGGTCCAGCCTGAGAACAACTCTGTTGTGGAGTTGCCGCTACCCGATCCCCTGGGCAAAGTAA
>JANQOC010000652.1 GCA_028279265.1 Hyphomicrobiales bacterium | reverse complement strand
CCGTGCTGTTCCACAATAAGGTCAAGCTCTTTATTATTTTTATTGCCAACTCGCCTTCAATACTATTGACCAAACACCAAAGCGGGAAAACAATACCGCTGTCATATATTTTCCCTTCGTGCCCAACGGGAACTCTCGTCGCAGGAACCGGTGGAGATCTCCATAGTCGCCACTGTCATGGGCGTTCTGAATAGACTCAATGATGGCTTGAACGTACCTTTGGAAGAACCCATGCATGACATAGGGCGCACAATTTCTTTCGACAAAGACTGAGCGCTTGTTATTTTGATGCCAATGAAAGAAGCAATTTAAACCAACATGCAAACCTATAAGGAATGGGACCCTTGGCGCGAATAGATACTGGACGCATAACCCTGAACTACGCGGATACAGGCGAAGGGCCTGCCTTTGTATTCATTCCCGGCCTTGTGGGGCTCTATGATGCCTGGCAGTTTCAACTCGAACATTTCTCAAAAAATTATCGCTGCGTAACCTTCGACCATCGAGGTACCGGTGACAGCGACAAGCCTACGGGGCCGGGCGCTTATTCCACCCAGGCAATTGCCGAGGATGTAATCGCGCTAATGGATAGTCTGGAAATTGATCAGGCCCATATTGCAGGCACATCAACCGGGGGATGTATCCTGCAAAACCTCGCTCTCGATTATCCGGATCGTGTGCGCGCTTGCATATTTAACAATACCTGGATCACGGCCGACGAATTTATATCCCGAGTCGCCATCACCCGGAAACGCATTGCCGAGTCCTACGGTCCGGAAGAATATGTGAAGGTGTCCACCATGTTCACGTCCGGCGCTGACCAGTTCCGCAACAATTTACCCGCGGTCATGGAACTGGAAAAGCGGGCGCTGAAGACCGTCGGTGCCGTCGAAATACTGACCGCCCGGATGGACATGATGCTGGCCCACGACCGGACCGGTGAATTAGCCGGGATCCGGAAGCCGTCCCTGGTCATCGGCACCATTGATGACGCTACGATCCCTTACTATTTCGCCCGGGATCTGAAAGATGCCCTGCCCCAGGCCGAGCTGGAGCTTTTCGAAGATGGCGGCCACTATTCCTACCGGCGTCATCCGGACAAATGGAATAAGCGGGTCGAAACTTTTTTGCAAAAAGCCGAATCAGCACTTTAGAACCTTACTCTGTGCCCTCGACAATGCGAATCTCGCGGGTGACGGCGCCGCCCAATACTTTCAGGGCTGCCTGATAATCTGAACCGTCATGAGTGGCGATGGCGGATTCCAAAGATGAAAACTCGATTATGGTCGTACGCTGCAGAACGCCCGCCTCGTAAACCTTCGCTGCCGGCCCCCGGGCAATGAATTTGCCCCCCGATGAAACAATTGCGGGGCCCGCCAGTGCCAGATAGTCGGCAAATTTATCAGGGTCATGAATTTCAAGATATGTGCTGACCCAATAGGCTTTTGGCATCCTTTCCTCCTGGAATCTGTTCAATTTATCAGCAACGGTGCGGGCTTATCCTGGGTGAACTTCATGCAGACCAAAGGCCGAACTGCCTGTCTTGAGCCATATTCAGATCTTTTCATTGA
>JANQOC010000641.1 GCA_028279265.1 Hyphomicrobiales bacterium | reverse complement strand
ATGATCTGCCGGGGCTCGTCAATGTTCAAATAAACATCGGCCTTGCGGGCGCGCTGCCAGTTTTCGAATGTACCGGCTTCAACCTGGTACAGGCTCGGCCCCTGTATTCCTGCCGTCACGGATGTGGGTCGGGTTTGTGGAATGGATCCGACAGACGTGACCTGATTCGGGCTCACAGAGGCAAAACGATAGCGCTGTGACCGGTATCCGGGCGCCCAGGGCTGATGTGCAAGAAAGCGACGTTCATAACGGTCATCGCCATTCAGGGGCGCCCTTCCCAGATATTTGACCCGCACCCGAGCTGTGCCTTTGTTCTTGAATCCCAGGAGTTCTGCGGACCGCCGCGACAGATCTATGACCCGGTTGTGGGCGTAGGGACCCCGGTCATTGATGCGGACAACAATCGTGCGACCGTTTTCCAGATTTGTGACTCGCCCATAAACGGGCATGGGCAGTGTCGGATGCGCAGCCGTCAGCGCATTCATGTCATACACTTCGCCGTTGGCGGTTCGGCGACCATGAAAATCGGTTCCATACCAGGAGGCAATGCCCACCCTGTCATAAGTGCGATCCACCCGCGGGATATAGCGGCGGCCTTTTATGTAATAAGGATTTCCGACCTTGTAATGTCCGCCACCCTTAGGCACGGGTTGTCCGAGAGAAACAACTTTCGGGCTGTATGTTGAGACTTTTTTTCGTCCGGGCCAGGAACAGGAGCCGACGACGACGGAAACGACCAGGGTTGCGGTCAGTACGGACCGTGTGGACAGATAACCGGATCGAAGAGTATGTAATTTTTTGGACCGATCTGGACCAAACCATCGATCCAAATTTAATGGACGGAATTTCTGCCGCTTAAACAGCGACTTGAACGGAGTACGCATGACTAACACCACCGACCTAAAAAAAGAGTCACATCACCAGCTGTGATAATGTTCATCAGAAGGTTGGGATTTCGTTAAGATGGTTCACAGACTCGGTTGTGAATATGACCACTTCCTGTCGGAATCCGGTGGATTTATTGGCAATTCGACCCATTCCGGGTTAGATGCTCTTGATTTGGCCAGACATGTCTTGCCGGTTGGATCGACATATTCAAATTTCAGTGAGGGGTTAGCAATTGGCAGAAGACAAGGCATTTACAATCGAACTTGATAATCCCGGACCGGGCACCCACGCCATCGGTGATCTGGATAGAAATCATATTGGTGGTGTTCGATATGTTATTGGCGTCGGACGCGAGACCGGTGAACGCTGGATCATGAGCATGCCGCGACTGGAAGAGGCAACCCAGGAAAACCTCACCGAGGGATTTACGGCTGAAGGCAAAGTTTTTCTGCAGATTTCTGAAACGGATGCCGACAGATTTGCCAAATTCTTCGTCGAAGTCGAAACACGTCTCCATCCCGCCATCGCCGAGCAGCAGGCAAAACAGTCCTAGCACATTGGATTTTCGGTTAGATCCAAGCGGGATCAATCAGAGCCAGATCCGGCCGAGCTCTTCCGCCGCCTCTTTCAAGCGATCGATACTCTTGACCCCGTCCTCGATACTGAGACGTGCGATGGGGGCATGCAGGGCCAGGGCCGACATGGCTGTTCCGTTCTTGTCGAATATGGGAACGCCAATCGCCATGATCCCAACCGCATATTCTTCGCGATTTACGGAATAGCCCTGGACCAGGATCTGATCGAGCTCTGCCTCCAAACTGTCCTTGTGAACAATTGTGTTATCGGTGAAGCGGCTGAGCTGAGCCGTCTTGAGATAGTTTTTGCGCAGGTCCGGAGGCAGATGCGCCAATAAGAGCTTGCCGCCGGCAGTACAATGTGCCGGCACCCGGCTTCCGGCCTGCAGGTGAATGCGCAGAGGCCAGTCGCATTCGATGCGTTCCAGGTAGACGAATTCCATGCCGTCGAGGACACCGACATTGCAGGTTTCGTTCAGCTCTTCGACAAGGGGGGCCAGGATCTGCCGAATGGGAACGCCATGGTTTGCCGAGCGCAATGTGCTGTGGGCCAGGTAGGACAGGCGCGGACCCACGGCAAACCGATCCCGTGTTGAATCGCGAATAACAAGACCCAGCACTTCGAGTTGCAGGAGAATCCGATGGACGGTTTGACGAGGTAAATCCACGCGCGACGTAATATCCGGAAGCCCAATAGCCTGCGGCTGTTCCGTGATGGCTTCCAGGACAAGAATTGACTTTTCTAGAGCCGATCCCCGTTCTTTGGCTTTCGTGGCAGGATTTGACATTCTCATCTATTCCACGGTTGCTCTTGCGGCCCAAGTATAAGCCGCCTTTAGGAAGTTCAAAAGTATCGCTGCGCCCTTAATTGAATTAGTTGTTGAATTTCAAACTTGAACAGTAATTTTCTTGCCATGGCGACAGTTGACACGTCAATGAAAATTGACAATTATGGGATGTGGTGTCCCATTTTTTGAAAGATGATTTCATGACTGTGACGGAGAAGAAGGCACAGGCAGCTCCTGCCAAATCTGACTCTGAACCTGCAACTGATCCCAGGGTCATCGTTAATGAACTGATTAATCGGGCAAAATCGGCACAAAATCAATTCGAATATGACGATCAGTCACGATTGGATGAAGCTGTACGGGCTCTAGCCTGGTCGATCTACAAACCGGAAAATGCGCGCGATCTCGCCGAATTGGCCGTGGAAACCACGGGCCTCGGAAATGTAGAGAGCAAAATCATCAAGAACCAGCGCAAAACATTTGGGACGCTGAGAGATTTGCTGCGTGCAAAATCAACGGGGATCATTGAGCGCATACCGGAGCGGGGATTGGTCAAATATGCCAAGCCGGTCGGTGTCGTCGCCGCAATCACGCCGTCAACCAATCCATCCGCGACACCCGTCAACAAGGCAATGATGGCGATCAAATGCGGAAACCCGATTATCATCGCGCCTTCGCCATCGGCCTGGGTCGCCACAAACCAGACCGTCGAAGGCATGCGGGAGGAGCTCGCAAAAATCGGCGCGCCACGGGACCTGGTCCAGATATTGCCGCGCCCGATTAACCGGCAGGTGACCACCGAACTCATGCAACAGGCCGACCTGATCGTATGTACGGGCAGCCAGAACAATGTGCGTGGCGCCTATTCGAGCGGCACACCGGCGATCGGTGTCGGGGCGGGAAATGTGGCGGTGATAGTCGATACAACCGCCGACCTTGCGGACGCGGCAGAAAAGATCACGATGTCAAAGATCTTCGACAACTCCACCTCCTGCTCATCGGAGAACGCAGTTATCCTTATCGATGAAAACTTCGATGCGGCCATAAAGGCTCTGGAATCAGCGGGGGGATATCTGGCGACGAAAGAGGAAGGGACACGCATTAACGAGCTTCTCTGGCAGGAGGGCAAGCTCAATCGCCATCTCATCGCCAAGGATATCGA
>JANQOC010000503.1 GCA_028279265.1 Hyphomicrobiales bacterium | reverse complement strand
CAATACCGCGATCGACAAGCCAACGAGATCAAACCCGCTCGTCAGGACCGGCGCGGCAATGACCAGGCAGATGAGCGCCAGGAGACTTGCCTTGGCCGTTTCAATCTGGAGTCCGGAAAAATTAAGGAGATGCGCATTAAGTCCGAAGAAGGTGCGAACGATCTGGCCGACCGTAAACAGGATCAGGAGGACGTAGCCGGAACGATAGGTATCGCCGAACAGGCCGAGAATTTGTTTTCCGAAAAGCACTATTCCGAGGATCGAAAAGAGGGGTATCACCAGACCCAGGACATTGGCCTGCAGCAGCAGATTATTTTTGGCCGACCGTTGCTCAAATGATTGGAGAGCAGCCAGATCGGGAAGCACAATCTGGTAGCCGATTTGGCTGACAAAGCCAACGAGCACCGCCATGCGCAGGCAGATACCCATCAAGGCAATATCGTCTGCCGGTAAAAACAATCCGCCCATCAGAATGACCAGTTCGGCCGTTGAAAATGTGAGGATGTTGGTGACCAGCAATGTCAGGGCTTGTTTTCGCCAGATGGGCCTTGGCGTTCTTGAAGGAAAGAGCGAGGCTCGCACAAGGGTGCCGGACTTAAACAGGAAAAAGAATTGCGCCCCGCAGCAGATGTAGGCCGTTGACGTGAACAATACCATGACACCCAAAAAATTCGGGGAACCTTGCCAATGCACCACCGCCATGAGGCTTGCGAGAAAGAGAGCCGGGCGGCAGTAATGTTCTGGCCCATAGGCCAGGAAAAACCGACGGGCGGCCATGGCCTGGGTGCGGAATACATTCATCAGCGCCACAGCGGGAGCCGCGATCAGGGCCCAGCTGATGGCCGTGTAAGTCGTCTCATTAATCGGGGCCAGCAGCAGGAAAGAAGTGAGGGTCAAGGCGACCCATAGACCGATCCATGTCATTTCCCGAAAAGTCGAAGCACAGAATTTTTGCGCCAGTCCCTCACAGCCGAGAGCCCGAAAGGAGGTGAGCTTCGTCAAACCCAGCGTGTCATAACCGCCGGAGATAATGAGCTCGAGCATGGCGGCGATGGCGACCAACAGGAAAAATGTTCCCAATTCCTCAGGCGAGAGTGTACGTGCCAGCAGCAATTGAGCCAGAAATCCGCACAGCGCGCCGGCCAGCCTGAGACCCGCGGCACTGCCGGTTGACTTTATGAGAGAACGTATGGCCACAAATTCTGTGCCTGACTAACGAATTAAAAAATCTCGGATGTTTGAAAGAGCCGTTCGCTTAATCTATTTTGTTTGAATGAAAATAGTGTAAAGCATTGAAAAATATTAATAATTCTAGAATTTTGAAGAGCTGGAAATGGTTCGTTGGCCGTGGGCTTACAGTTTTCATTGTCGCTGACCCGGCCTTGTTTTACAATAAGCCGTTCGAGTTCTCACACCGCCCACTCCCAACCCTAGGCAACTCGCCTGCAAAGTGGATTTCGAAACCAAAATCCGAAGACTGAACGTACTCTCTGATACTGTCAAAACGAGAACGTTTTTTGGAGCGGGTGATTTATGCCTTTGTTCAGAAACGAAAAAAATTAATTTGGGTAAATTCAATGGAAAGCAACACAGCCCGACACGAATACCAACCCCTGAGTTCATTACTGGTGATGATTGTCGCCGGTTGTCTGATATCGGCAATCGGTCTCGGTGTGCGCTCCATCTACGGGCTGTTCCTTGAACCCATAAGTGACGCCCGGGGGTGGAGCCGGGACGTGTTCTCGCTCGCAATGGCGCTGCAATATTTGTTCTGGGGATTGGGCCTGCCCATTGCCGGAGCCTTTGCAGACCGGTTTGGTCCGGTTTGGGTTCTGGTATTTGGCGGCTTGATTTACGGCGCCGGTAGCTGGGCCATGGCGATTATCACCGATCCTCTTTGGTTTCAAATCGTTGGCGGGGTGCTGGTCGGTTTAGGAGTCGCTTTCTCTGCCTTCACCATTGCGCTGGCGGCAATGGCCAAGGCCGTACCGCCGGAAAAACGTTCCATGATCCTCGGAATCGGAACAGCCGCCGGTTCTTTCGGCATGTTTGCATTCTCACCGATCAGTCAATATTTCATCGAAGCGTTCGGATGGAGTACGGCTCTGATCTATCTTGCGATCATTGTCATGCTCATTATTCCCTTGTCTTTCGCACTGCCGCGAAATCCTGGTTCAACTTCTGAAATGGGCACCAACCAGACTATGGGGGAAGCATTGTCGGAAGCACTCAAACACAGGGGTTTTGTGCTGCTGACATTTGGCTTCTTTGTCTGTGGATTTCATGTCGCTTTTATCGCCGTACATTTTCCGGCCTATGTAACGGATATCGGCTTATCGCCATCTGTCGGGGCATTTGCCCTGGCACTGATTGGACTCTGCAATATCGGTGGTGCCTTTTTTTCCGGCGTTGCCGGGCAGATGTGGAGCAAAAAAAACAGTCTGAGTTTCATCTATTTTGCCCGCGCCGTTGTCATCGCAGTATTCGTCCTGGCGCCCAAGTCCGAGTTTAATGTCTACCTGTTTTCTATACTCATGGGTATTTTGTGGTTGTCCACCGTGCCGCTGACCTCAGGAATTGTGGCTCAGGTTTTCGGCCCGCGCTATATGACCCTGTTGTTTGGCATTGTTTTCATCAGCCACCAGATTGGCAGTTTTCTGGGGATCTGGCTGGGTGGATTGCTTTATGAATCAACAGGCTCTTATGACGCCATGTGGTGGGCAGGCGTGATCGTTGGTGTTGCAGCTGGAATAATTCACTTGCCAATAAACGAAAAACCGTTACAACGCCTATCCCCGCGGCCGGCGAGCTGAGTTTTGCCATCACGAACGTAGTTTTATCGTCATACGGTGCAGCGGTTATCCCGTGCCACACATGAGGACCCTCGTTTTCGACACATTGTGGGGTGATCTCTGCGCAACTGAAACACGATGGGTCAGGTTATGAACCAGACACTGAAAGAAAGAATTGACTCCAACACCGTGGCCGACTCTCCGGCGGTACAGAATGTGAGCAATTGGTTGGTGCAACAAGGGCTGCAGGGCTGTTCCCTGGAAGAATTGTTTTCCGGTTATTGCACGCGCCTGGTTGAAATCGGTATTCCTCTATGGCGCGGTCACATTGGCATGCGCATTCTGCATCCCGTCTACGGCTCTCAGACATTCACCTGGAGATCGGATGAGGGCATCGTCAAGGATGCGTTTGAGTACAGTCCATCCAATTCCGAAGAGTGGATTCAAAGTCCCTATTTCTGGATGATCGAAAACAATATCGACGCCCATAGCTGGCGCATTGAAAAAACGGCGGACGGCTATGCCTTCCCGATATTCCAGCAGTTTGATCAACACAACGGTGCGGAGTATCTCGCGCGTATTGTCGGCTATGGCGAAGACGGCATCATTGAAGGGAAAACAGGATTGTTGTCTTCCTATATCACCCAACGACCGACTGGTTTTTCGAGTGAGGAAGTCCGTGCCATCGACCGTCTGACCAATCGCCTGGCGCTTCTGGTAAAGACTCTGCTCAACATCGAGATATCGAAGAATATCGTTGATACCTATATCGGCCGGGAAGCTGGGCGTCGGGTATTGAAAGGTGAAATTCGAAGGGGTTATCACTCGATCATTCCGGCAGCCATTTATTTCGCAGATCTCCGGGAATTTACCAGCCTCACGGACCGGTTGCCGCGCGAAGAAGTGCTGCCGATGCTCGACAGCTATTTTGAGTGCCTGGTCAAGCCTCTTATTGAAGCTGGTGGTGATGTCCTGAATTTTACAGGCGACGGCATTCTCGGTGCGTTCAATCTTGAGGGCCAGGATGAAACACAGGTTTGTCATGCCGCTGTCGATGCAGCGCTGGAATCCTTCAGGTTGATGAATGACCTTAATCGCAAACGGTCGGCAGATGGTCTGGAAACCACGACGTTCGACATTGTCCTGCATTCAGGAAATGTGGCTTTTGGAAATGTCGGGGCCCTCAATCGTCTTGACTTTACTGCTATCGGGCCGGCGATAAACGAGGCCGCGCGCATCGAACAGCTCTGCGATGCACTGGATTGTAATCTGTTGCTTTCGGATCGGTTTACCCAGTTGCTGGGGGCGTGCCCGAGTGTCAAATCCCTCGGTGTCCACGCCTTCCGTGGTTTGCGTCGATCTTATGAACTCTATACCGTGAGCGATAGGTAGTCGATAACAGGGATACCCAATTTATTCTGCATGCTCCCAAGTACTAAGAACT
>JANQOC010000628.1 GCA_028279265.1 Hyphomicrobiales bacterium | reverse complement strand
CAGCCGTAACGACGCAGACGACCGTGGCAATGCCGAGACCTGCAAATACTTTGGGGGTCATTTTTTATCTCCGAGTTGAGCCTTGGACCGCTGGCGTCGACGGCGCGCCATATAGGCGACACCGAGGCCTCCGAGAGCGATTAATATCGGCATCCCGGCAATATTGGCGAAACGCAAGGTTGTGCTGAGATCATCAATATCTTTTCTAAGCTCCCTCTGAACATCGCGAAGTTCTCGTCGGACGCCGATCATTTCCTGGCGAAATTCTTCCATACTCTTTTTGTCGGCTTCACTCAGAATGATACGACCACCCTGCCCGCCTTTCTGCTGAATGCGGCTCAGATTGGCTTCGGCTGTTTTCAGTTTTTCAATGAGCGCATGCTCTTTCTGCCGGAACTGCTGTTCCGCCTGCCGGCGTATTTCCTCGACGCGCGTAAAGGGACGATTATCAATCCCCCGTCCACGCAAGGACGCGAGAGCTTCACCACCGCTCAAATTGTCCAGAGCATTCAGGACAAAGGCATCATTATGCGCCTGGGGAATGAGAATTTGCTGTCCAAGAAAATTTTGCACCGTTACCCAGAACTGCTCGTGGAGAAAATCGGCATCGGCAACAAGGACCGCATTGATACGCCCTTCGGACCTGTGGGCCGCAGCGTTATTGCTGGCTTCCTTTTTATCTCCGGGCTTTTCTGCAGGTTTTTCTCCCGTTTCTTTATCGCCTTCGTTCTTTGCATCATCCGCCGGTTTGGGTTTGCCTTCGGGAAAGGCCGACTTCACCGACCCATTGATGCGGACGGCAATGTCAAGGGGCTTCCCCAGCTCTTTATATTCGCGCAGGAGCTTTGCCGCATCCGGCTGACGTGTGACCAGATTTCCAGCAATGGTCGTCGCTTTGGCACTTGATCGGATCAGCGGCGTGTAAGTGATTTTGGCATCCGCACTTTTTTCAAAATGACCTACGGATGCCAGGTTTAGCTTCTCGATGCCGCCGTTAACCACATCACCGCTGTCCAGGTTGCCGCTATTGAGGCTTATCCAGGCGATATAATCGGTCACAACCGGTTGCCCTCCGGGGCTGGAGAACTGAACCCGCTGGGCATGAGAAATGTCCCCGACGACTTTATCACTGTCAAATTCGACACCCCAGGCTTTGAAAAGTTTTCCGAGAGAAGGTTTTCCCGGCGGTGGGGACATGCCCGGAGGGCCGAGGCGGCCATTTTCGAATACCGGATCGACCATCGCCAGAATATCACCGCCAGCCAGTGCAAACTGGTCAATGGCATAAAGGGTCTCGTCGGACAGTCCTGTCGGCTGGACGAGCATCAGGACATCCACGTTTTCCGGAATTTCCGTTGCCGCGGTGTTTATATTCTCGATCTCATAAAACTCGCGGACCTGGTTCAGTATTTGCCATTGCGGCATTTGCTGCCCCGTGGGCATGAATCCGCCCTGAAGATTGACACTGCTTAGGAGGCCGATCACTTTCTTTTTCGGATTGGCGAGGGCGTTAAACAGTTTCGTCAGATCATATTCCAGAAACTGCTCGCGTTGAGGATTGAAAAACGCGACGCTCTCCCGGTTATCGGTACTGTTCTCGGCGACGAGACCGAAATATCCGAGATCGCCTTCGGGATTAATGCGTATCCCCTGCAATCCGGCCGCCACCGCTCGATCCTCTGCATCGGAAAATGGCAGGGGCTCAATAAATTCAATATCAATACGGTTGCCCGAGATATCCTGATATTGCTGCAGAAGTGAACGCACCCGTGAAAAATACTTGGCATAGAGAGGGGCTGCCTCACCCAGCGGTTTGGAATAATAAACTTTGACCTGAAGCGGCTCATCGATGGTCTGCAACACGGCTTTCGTGCCCGGGGAAATCGTGAACAAGCGCTGTTCCGTGAGATCGACCTTGGCATTTCCCAATCCCAGTCCGGCGATTATGTTCACACAAAACAGGATCAGGATTGCAAATACGAGACTGCCCCAGGCCAGGGTTTTCCGACTAAGATTGTTTACCCAGTTCATCTGACGCTCCGTCAATCTGCTTTTTTCATTTCGACGATGATGGTGTTGGCAAACAGCCAAAACACGATAAAGGATAGAAAGAATACGAGATCGGCGAGATCAATAACGCCTTTGGTAAGTTGCTCAAAGTGCGTCAGGAAACTCAGCCCCCCGATCACATCAACCATGAATTCCGGTGCCCAGGCGCGGAAAAAATTCAAAACCAGTTCGGCTCCGCTCATGACAAACAGAAAACAAATGACCGCCGACACAACGAATGCAATCACCTGGTTCTTGGTCAGGGCGGAAATGCAGGAACCGATTGCCAGAAAGGCCCCGGCCATCAGAAAGCTGCCGAGATAGCTGGCGAGGATCACACCGTTATCTGGATCGCCGAGATAATTGACAGTAATCCACATGGGAAAAGTCAGGATCAGCGCTAAGCCAATGGTCGCCCAGGCGGCCAGGAACTTGCCGAGAATAGCCTGCCAGGCTTCTATCGGCAGTGTCATGAGGAGTTCGATTGTCCCTGACTTGCGCTCATCCGCCCAGAGGCGCATGGCGATGGCCGGAACCAGTATCAGATAGAGCCAGGGGTGATATATGAAGAACGATTGCAGATCCGCCTGCCCCCGTTCAAACAGAGCGCCGATATAAAACGCGAACGCTCCGGTAAGGGCGACAAATATGACAATGAAGACATAAGCCAGGGGGGAGCCGAAATATCCGAAGAGTTCCCGCTTGGCGATATACCAGGTATTGGCCATCCGATTACTCTCCTTCAGCCGTGGTCAATTGGCGGAAAACATCATCCAGCCGGACCTGCTCCACATAGATCTCCTGGACAACGGTGCCCTGTTCCTGGATCACCGAAGTAATGTCCGATGCTATCGGTTTACCGTCGATGGGTATGGCCCGCAGCCTTTTCGTGCCGTTCATCTGGCTCAGGGTTTCGACCTGTTTTACAAATTCCAGTGCCTCCAGCTTTTCGATCAGCGCCCCGGCACTTGCCTCTGCGGTCTTGAGAGTGACGGCATTGTAAAGCGCGCTGCGCCCCTGAAGCTCATCCGCCGTGCCATCAACGATGACGCGGCCCTGGTCGATGACAACGGCGCGGCTGCAAACGGCTTCAACTTCTTCCAGAATATGTGTGGAAATGATAATGGCCTTTTCTTTGGCCATCGCAGAAATGAGCTCCCGGACAAGATGCTTCTGGTTGGGATCCAGGCCATCGGTCGGTTCATCCAATATGAGGACATCGGGATCATTCAAAATGGCCTGCGCCAGACCTACACGACGCTTGAAGCCTTTGGACAGCGTGTCGATGACCTGATGATAAACGGGTTCCAGGCCGGTCTTGTTGACGGCATCGGCAATTCGATCCGATCGGCTGCTTTTGTCAATTCCGTGTATATCGGCGATAAAGTTCAGAAAAGAATGGGGAGTCATGTCCGAATAAAGCGGGGCGCCTTCGGGCAGGTAACCGATCCGTCGCTTCGCCTCGATCGGTTCTTTGACAATGTCAAATCCGCAAATCTCTGCTGTCCCGGTATCCGGTGTCAGGAATCCGGTTATCATTTTCATAGTCGTTGACTTGCCGGCACCGTTGGGGCCGAGAAATCCCAGAACCTCTCCCTTCTGCACATCCAGCGAGATTCCCCTAACGGCATGAATATCACCAAACTTTTTTTCCAAATTCTGTGTGCTGATGAGAACAGTCATAACAGCCCTCCCGAATTGCATGGTCCCTATTGTTCGTAATTTGCCTTGGGGCCAATAGCTTCGCGATGCTTCCCGGACCAGTGAAACATCAACGATTGATTAGATCGAAATTGTGGGTCTGATAAGGCTACTGAAATCCGTATTTTTCTCTTCAATCCCAGCAACAATTATCAGATCTCGCACGCGAGGTAATGGTTTTTTATAAGAATTTCAAGATCGTGGAAATGAATTTTGTGTGGTCTTGGAGCGTGTACTATCCGCTGCCTGCCGGCCATGGGGGTGTTTAAGCTAAACCTTCGGGATTTGCAGCTATCCGGTAAGGGAAATTGCGCTTACTTTCATTCCGGCAAAAATACCTGACTGCCACGTCATAATCCAGCATCGCGGGGCAAAAACCGAACGCGCAGCTTACGACCCTTACAGACCCTCCAAATGTTTTTGAGTTTCTCACCGGACCACAACCTGAAGCGCTAACCCAGCCCTATTGCCAGGTCCGGGCCAACATAATCCTGAATGCGCGTCCGCTGTCCGCTCAGTCGGAAAAACTCAGGTCGCGCGGAGCGCTTTGCCCAACATGACCTGACATTGTTCCAGGTCTTTTATGGCCATCTTCAGGACTTTCAGATTGGGACCACTCAAACCGTCGTCACTTGCAACGGATTGCTGCGGCACCTCTTTACCGGACTTCTTTCCTATCCGCTGCTTGGCCTGTGCCGCGGACTGGGCGGCTTCCGAAGCCAAATCG
>JANQOC010000614.1 GCA_028279265.1 Hyphomicrobiales bacterium | reverse complement strand
CTCGACAATCTTCGTGACCTCCTCCGGATTGCTTCCCGAAACGAGATAGGAAATCGGAATACGATCCAATTGTTTTGAACCGAGATAGCTCTGGAGATTAATGCCCAGATGTTTGCAGACAAGGTCGTGAACCGCAAAATCGATGCCAGCCTTGGCCACGGGTTGTCCCGGATCGAGACCGGGGGCCAGTTCCTGATCCATGGCCCTGTGAATACCGGCGATGTCCAAGGCATCTCGTCCTTCGAGGACAGGGATGAGATAATGTTCCAGGCTGGTATAAACCGAATGGGTTGTCTCCGCCGCCCAACGCCGGCTGGGTCCGCATTCGCCCCACCCGACAGTGCCTTCCTCGCCCGTCATCTTGATCAGTATGATCTGCTTGCCCTCGTCCAGGGTCCGCGATGCGCCCCGGGGCAGCGTCAGCACCGAACGAATGGGCAATCGGACGGGAAACAATTCTATGCGTTCAATTTTCATTGACACTAACCTCCTTGTAACGCTGCCAGATTGTATGGACTACGATTACCAATGTGAGAAGAATAAAAATCGCCGAGACCGGACGTGTCAGAAAGACCATCCAGGAATTATCGGAAATGACCAGGGACTGTCGCAGGGAAACTTCCACCAAAGGCCCGAGAATAAAGCCGATCAAAAGGGGCGCGATCTGAAAGCCGAACTTGACCATGAAATATCCGAGGATACCGAAGAACAGCATGACAAATACATCGAACAGGCTGGATGTGGCGACGAGGGTTCCGGTGACACAAAAGACGACAACCAGGGGAAACAGGATTCCGTGAGGCACCCGGACTGCTCTTATGAACAAAGGCAGACCGATAATGGCGATTACGAAATGCAGACAGGAGACGATGAGCATGCCAATGAAAAACGCTGTTATGAAATCCCCTTGCTGCTGGAACAGGGTCGGACCCGGGATCAGGCCGTGAACCGTGAGCGCCCCGAGCATGATCGCGGTGATCACGTCCCCCGGAATCCCCAGGGTCAGCAGCGGTATGAGCGTGGATCCGGTGACCGCATTATTGGCACTTTCGGCCGCCGCGACGCCTTCTATCGAGCCTTCACCGAATTTCTCCGGCTCCTTTGAAAACTTTTTCGCCAGTCCATAGCTCAAAAAGGCCGCGATGGATGATCCAATTCCGGGAATGGCGCCAATAAAAATGCCCAGCGGTGTCCCCCTTAGGATGGATGGAAACACCTTCTTCAGATCGGCCATGGTGACCTGGTTGTCCTGCGGGCGGTCCGAGAATTCCAGGACGTTGACGATCAGGCGATCACGGGCAATTTTCTCGACCTGCACCAGCGCCTCGGAAATGGCAAAGGCACCGATGATCAGAGCAATGAATTTCAACCCGCCGGTCAATTCATAAATGCCGAATGCCAACCTCACTTCCCCTTCAATGGGATCGAGGCCGACCGTCGACAGGAGAACTCCGAGAGCGCCGGCGATGGCTCCACGGGTCAGCCCCGATCCGGAGACCAGGCCAATGATGGTGAGAGAAAACAATGCGAGTGCAAAAAACTCCGGAGGGCCGAAACTGAGGGCAAATCGTGCGATCTGCGCGGCTGCCAGAATAAGGACAATATCGCTGACGAGCTCGCCGAATATGGAGGCGTAAATCGAGAGCTTCAACGCTTTGCCGGCTTTTCCCTGTCGCGCCATGGCATTTCCGTCAATAGCGGTAGCGGCGGCGGCCGGGGTTCCCGGCACATTGATAAGAATAGCCGAAATCGATCCGCCATAAGTCCCGCCCTTGTAAATGCCTACGAGCATGGATAATCCGGCAAGGGGACTGAGCTGAAACGTAAAGGGTAGGGCAAGAGCGACCGCCAGGGGGACGTTCAGCCCCGGAATGGCCCCGATCACAATTCCGACGATCAGGCCAATGATCATCATGGCAATATTCTGCACCTGGAGAATGAGCTCAAGACCTGTGAGAATTTGATCCAAGACGATAATTCCCCTTACCGAACTAACTGGCGAACAATTTCAGAACAGGTTCCATCAGCGTTCCCTGGGGTAGCAGAACCAGCATTGTGTAGCGAAAGAAAAGTAAAATCAGGGGAGGCGCGACCAGACAGACGAGGACAATCTGAGTAAGGTTTCGGTTGCCGTAAAGAAACATCAGGGCCGCAAGGGCGAGCGCTGTCGAGGGGACGTAGCCGAGATAGGGAATGAGGGAAACGTAAATGAACATGACCCCGATGGCCACGAATACGTAAACTGAAAAATAGTTCGATAAGCCTGTTTCTCCATCCTCTCGCCGATGCAGATAGCCCTGGATGACCAAGGCCGCTGCAAGTAACAGGATAAATGTGGTCGCGATTTTCGGAAGAGAAGCCGGGGTCAGCGTGTCGCCTTCAGTGGTCTCCACTTGCCCCGGTATCAGGATTAGCAACAGGCCTGCGAGACAAAACAGCGTCAAACCGGCGACAAAGTCCAGTTTCGCTTGTGACATAAGCCGACTTCTCTTCTGCGCTTTACTTCTTCACAACGCTTTTAAACGTCGAGAATTCACTATCCCACTGTTTTTCAAACTCCGGTCCGTCGATATAGGACAGTGTCGTTTTTGAAGCCTTTGCAAAGTTTTTGATGGATTTTGTTTCGACAGCTTTTTTCAAAGCATCGCGCAAAACCTGAATCCGGTCCTCTGGCACACCCTTGGCTACGGCGATACCGGTCCACGGACTGGCTGTCACGGCATAGCCGAGTTCCGACGCCGTCGGCGTGTCCGGCAATTCCTTGATCCGCTGGTCGGCAAACACGATCAGGGGCTTGAGGGTTCCGGCGGAAACGTGGCTGGCGATTGAGTTCAGGCTTGAAGCCGAGACCAAATTGACATGTCCGCCAAGAGCCATGGGGACGGCATCGGCATCGCCTTTTGCCGGAACGTGCTTGAACTGGAGACCGGCTTTACCCGCAAGTGCTTCCGCAGCAAGCCAGGGCAGAACGTTCTTCACGCCCGAGTAGGTGACCTTGCCGGGATTCGACTTTGCATAAGTAATCATCGACTTGGCATCGGTAAACGGTTGCTTGGTGTTGCTGGCCAGGATCACCGATCCCACGGCCACCCGGCCGATACCCCGGAAATCACTGGGAACAAACCCCACATCCCGATGAACGGGTCCGAGGATCTGGTTGCCCGGCGTCGTAACCAGCACCGTGTAACCATCCTTGGGTGCATCGAGCACAAACTTGGTTCCCACGGCACCACGCCCGCCAGTACGGTTAACGACGGCGATGGGCTGATTGAGTATGGATCCCATCACGTTTGAGACCATGCGGCCAACGATGTCAGTGCGTCCACCCGCACCCCAGGGAACGACAAAGGTTATGGGTTTGCTGGGATAGGATTGCGCAAAAATATCACCGGTCATCGCCACCATGGCGAGGACCAGGGATGATGCAAAGAGGATTCCCCTGTTTATTCTTTTGAACATGTTAGTCTCCTTCCTGATTACTTCCAAAACATGACGACCGAATTGTCATCGGTACAATTTATCGGTTGGTATTTTCGTCTACGCGTAGTTCATGAATACGGGACTCGTCCAGGCGACATGACCGTTTTCCTGCTTCACGCGCAAATAGGCATAACTCCTTTTGGAACCGGGACTGATCGTGACCGTTCCCGACACCCGGCTTTCATTGGGCAGCACCAGGCGGTGCCAATGAAAACACTCTTTTGGAAAGGGCCCGGTAAATCCGGTTACCGAGCCCTTTTGCAATTGCTCCACCGTTACCGATGAGCGTTCTTCCGTAGGTTTTTTGAAATTGACATTGAGCCGGGTCGACGGATCGCCGGTCATCTTGACAACGAGGCTCTGGTTTGGGTTTTGCCTGTAGGCCCCGCGGCGCGAGGAATAGGAGATAACGGAGAGCTGATGATCGCTTTTCCGGTCGAATCTGTGCCGGCGATCCTCGTCAAAGGGACCGGATTGCAGGCAGGGAAAAATGTCGAGGATTTTACCGCCTTCCAGGGTGAGATCGAACTCCCAATCGGCAATGCGTTCCAGGGCCAGATCCCCCCAGGGTCCCCATCCCCACTCAAAGCGTACATGAAACGGCGTCTCCGGCACGGTGGCCTCATCAACAGGGGCCGTTGGATAGT
Organism: Hyphomicrobiales bacterium; assembly: GCA_028279265.1. Classification (GTDB taxonomy): domain Bacteria; phylum Pseudomonadota; class Alphaproteobacteria; order Rhizobiales; family CAYWUX01; genus JANQOC01. The sequence continues at coordinate 4,682 of JANQOC010000614.1, read as the reverse complement.
CCCGGTGAACGATCCCGCCGTCCTGAATGATTTCAACCACGTCTATGGCATCGGGACATTCCACACGATAGGCAATTTCCGCAGTTTCACCGGCTGCAATCGTGCTGCCCATGAGATGCCCATCGACACTGAAATCTATCAGGCATCTGTCCCCGGTCAGGGCATAGGTGTGGCGGTTGTTGATCGCCTGGATAATGGACTGGCGATCACGGCCCCGGCTGTGAACTGCCATCAGTCCTTCTCCATAGGCCCCGGGGAAACCGCTGTGACTGTCGGAAGAGGCGACAAAACCAAACCTAAAACCGTTTTCCAAAGCCGCGCGGACGGTCTGGCTCGTCTCCCGCGGCCCCATGGAATGGTTGAAGTAGGCGAATGGCCCGCGGTCATGTTCGCTGTTGCCGTGTTCCGAAAATACTTCCACCACAGGTGTGCAGCATTCATCGAACACCGACCAGTTGACGCCGCGATGGCCCTCAGGATAGGCGATATGATGGGGGATCATCAGGGCCTGTTTCTGGCGACAGAATTTTCTGAGGTCGCTTATATGGTCGGGATAAACCAGGGGTTGAAAATCATCGGCAAAAACAACGCACTGATCGCCGAACCGGCTTGAATGCCACTCGAACCCGAGAAAGGCGTTGAAGTCCGGCACCCGGTTGGCGTCGGCAATGAGCTCTTGCACCTTCCCCCAGCCGGATTTCAACTTCTCGAACCCCTTGAGCCAGTGGCTTTCCCGGCCACCTTCCATGGGCACCATGTCGTGCCAGCTGGAATGACCGGTAAAGGCGAAGAAATCGAGGTGGGTCTGGGCAATATCGATTGCCCTTTCGAGGGACCCGATCCCATATCCGAGCGCATTGTGGTTATGGATATCTCCGAAGAGGATTTCTGCGGATTGGGACATAAGGGGCAAACTATGTGTTGCGTAATTAACTAACTAGTTACATACTAAGAATGTTGCCTTGGGAGTCAATCTTTGTATTTGGAAAATGTTAAATACACCGTTGGAAGACCGGTCATCGCGCCACGGCCGAACCTTTGAACCCGATGAGACGTGATTCATGAAATTGACACTCTGCAATGAAGTCCTGGGAGACATGCCATTTGAACAACAGTTCGAATTCGCACAGGCGCTCGGCTATGAGGGTCTGGAAATTGCGCCGTACACAGTCAATCCCAATCCCCTGGCTATCACTCCGAAGGAGGTTGGCGAGGTCAGTAAATACAGTAGTGCTGCGGGGCTGCCCGTTTCAGGCCTGCACTGGTTACTGGTGCGGCCGGAAAATCTGTCCATAACGACTTCGGACATGGATATTCGCCAGCGCACCATCGGCTTCATGAAACAGTTGATCATGCTGTGCGCGGACCTTGGCGGCACCTATCTCGTTCACGGATCACCGCAACAAAGACGACTGCCGGAAACCGGAAACGATCAGGAACTGGAAGAAGCCAGGAAACGGGGAATCGAGAGCTGGGCGAGTATAGCCGAAGCGGCGGAGAACGCCGGTGTCACATACTGCATTGAGGCGCTGGCCCCACCGATGGCGAATTTCGTCAACACGGTTGCCGAAGCCGCCGAAATCGTTGAACACATCAATTCGAAGGCGGTCCTGACCATGATCGATTGCAGCGCCGCGCGCCAGCATGAACGCCCGAGCGTGGCAGAACTGATCGCCGAATGGCATCCAAGGGGTGTCCTCGGCCACATCCACGTCAACGACAAAAACCGGCGCGGACCGGGCCAGGGAGACGACGAGTTCGACAGTGTCGTGCAAGCCCTGAAGAGCCAGGATTACGGGAAATGGATCGGTGTGGAACCTTTTGACTATATCCCCGACGGTCCCGCGGCCGCGGCCTTTTGTTCGGGATTCATGCGTTCGCTTTTGGGCGACAGAGCCTGATCCGGTCAGGTGCTGTTCTGGACAAAAAGTTAGACGTGGGTTTCAAATCTCTCGATCACAACCTCAAGAACGTCATCGCCCGGCTTGTTCCACCAATTCTTGGCGGAGAAAATTTCAACCTCGATCAGACCGTCATACCCGGCCTTTTCGATCCAGCTGCTGAATGTCTTCAGGTCAATGACCCCGTCCCCCATCATTCCCCGATCCAGCAGCAGGTCTCGTGTCGGCACCAGCCAGTCACAGACATGGTAACCGAGAATCCGTTTTCCGGCGCGTGCGATCTCCTGTTCCAGATTGGGTTCCCACCAGACATGATAGACATCGATGGCTACCCCCAGCCCCTCACCGAGTTCGTCACAGAGATCGTTCGCCTGTTTCAGCGTATTTACACAAGCCCTGTCAGCGGCATACATGGGATGAAGGGGTTCGAGCCCAAGGGGCATGTTGCAGGATCGTGCATAGTCGAGGAGCCCGCCGATACCGTCCCGGACTTGCGTCCGGGCTCCTTCCAGATCCTTCGATTTCGCCGGCAATCCGCCGACGACAAGAACGAGACAGTCGGCGCCGATGGCACAGGCTTCATCAACCGCCTTTTTGTTGTCATCCAGCGCCAATTGGCGTTTTGCCTCATCTTCGCCGGTGAACATTCCGCCCCGGCAGAGTCCTGAAACTTTGAGACCGTTTTCCGAAATGAGTTTGCCTGCCGCCTCGGCGCCGGTTTTCTGGACGATATCACGCCAGGGATCCAGGGCCGGTATTCCATGACGGACGCAGGCTTCAACACACTGTTCAAGGGTCCATGATTTCACGGTCGCCGTATTTAGTGACAGCCGGGACTTGTCCGCCATGATTTATGATCCCTTCCGAAAATTCTCTAATGCGCCACACCATGAACGCCCATCACCAGCGACATGCGCCGGGCGGCCTCTTCCGGATTTTGCAGTAGTCCGGCCTTGTCCGCCAGCCGGAACAGTTCCGCCAGATGCAGGGTCGACCTCGTGCCTTCCTGACCGCCGACAACGAGAAAATGATCCTGCATCCCATTGAGATAAGCGAGGAATACGATGCCCGTCTTGTAGAAACGCGTCGGCGCCTTGAAGATGTGGCGCGACAGCGCCAGGGTCGGTTGCAGAATATCGTGGTATTCGGCCATGTCCTGTCGCCCCATAGCCCCCAATGCGGCGCTGGCGGCAGGGGCGATGGCGTCAAAAATGCCAAGCAAGGCATCGGAATGTCCTTCCTCGTCCCCGGCGATGAGCTCGGGAAAATTAAAGTCATCGCCCGTATACATGCGGACACCACTCGCGAGCTGGCGGCGCATGGTGATTTCCTTGTCCTTGTCGAGGAGCGATACTTTGACCCCGTCCACTTTGTCCGTGTGGCCATTGATAATCTGAAGACACGTCTCCATGGCTTCAAGATGATCGTCCGCACCCCAGTACCCCTGCAAGGCCGGATCGAACATTTCACCCAGCCAGTGAATGATAACCGGCTCCTTGACCTGGGTCAGAATACGCTCATAGACGCGGGCATAGTCCTCGGGACCGCGTGCCGCCTTTGTCAGCGCCCGACTGGCCATCAGCACAATACGCCCGCCGGCTGACTCGACGGCCTCGCATTGATACTCATAAGCTGCGATGACGTCATCGAGCCCCACATCCGCTGCAGGTTCCAGATGATCCGTTCCGACGCCGCTGGCCAACAGGGCCTGGACGCCATTCTCCCGGGCATAGTCCCGGGATGCGTCGATGGATCGCCGGATCAACTCGATAGAATTTTCCCAGTCCATGCCCATCCCCCGCTGCGCCGTGTCCATGGCCTCGGCTACACCCAGCCCCAGGGACCATAGGTAGCGGCGGTAGTTCAGGGTGGCTTCCCAGTCGATGGCCGTATCGAGCCAGGGATCAACATCCTGGCTCGGATCCGCAACGATATGAGAAGCGGCATAGGCGATGCGGGGCATCGATGCCAGCGGAGTCGGTTCAAACGCCCGCGGCTCACCCAGTGTGAAAGCTTCGGTCTGGCCGTCAGGCGTCGGCAAGGTTACACTGACCATCGTACTTAGACCTCCAATTCAGGAATATCGATCCACCGGCGTTCAGCCCAGCTTTCCAGCCCAAGCTCAGCCAGCTGCACGCCTTTCGCCCCTTCTTTCAGGGTATATTTCCAGGGTGCATCCTCAAACATATGGCGGATAAACATTTCCCATTGAACCTTGAAACCATTGTCAAATGTACCGTCGGCATCATATTCCTCCCAGTCCTGGAAAAAGTCATGGGTCCGGGGTTCATCGGGATTCCAAACCGGTTTCGGTGTATCGGCAAGAGACTGGCGAATGCATTTGTGCAAACCGGCAACCGCCGACCCTTCGGTGCCATCGACCTGGAAGGTTACGAGATCCATGCGATTGACCCGGGTACACCAGGACGAATTGATCTGCACGACAATGCCGCCATCGAGTTGAAACATGGCGTAGGCGGCATCATCCGCATCGGCATCATAGACGTCGCCGTTTTCATCCCAGCGCTGCGGCAGATGGTTGGCGCCGAGACAGCAGACGGCCCGCACGGGACCGAAAATATTTTCCAGAACATAACGCCAGTGGCAGAGCATATCGAGAATGATACCGCCGCCATCTTTCTTGCGATAGTTCCAGCTCGGCCTCTGGGCGGGCTCACCATCGCCGGCGAAGACCCAGTAACCGAACTCCCCCTTGACCGAGAGGATACGTCCGAAAAATCCGGACTCCACGAGACTTGTCAATTTGAGGAGACCGGGCAA
>JANQOC010000613.1 GCA_028279265.1 Hyphomicrobiales bacterium | reverse complement strand
CCAAGGACGAGAAGGATAACAAGTCGAAATTAAAGAAGCTTATTCTTCATTGCTCCAATCCCACGGCATCCCGTCGGGCTTTCACCAACGCCAACGCGGCTGTGAGTGGTGTGTACTTTGCCCGTGATCTGGTGAACGAACCGGCCAATATTCTCAATCCAGTGGAGTTTGCCGATCGCATCAAGGAGCTCGAAACTTCCGGCCTGAGTGTCGATGTCATGGACGAGAAAGCTCTGGCAAAAATCGGAATGCGGGCCTTGCTCGGCGTCGGACAAGGCAGCGCCAATGAAAGCAGGGTCGCCGTCATCAACTGGAACGGCAACAAATCAAAGAAAACCAAACCTCTCGTGTTTGTGGGCAAAGGGGTCTGCTTCGATACCGGCGGCATATCCATCAAACCCTCGGCCGGCATGGAAGACATGAAAGGGGACATGGGGGGCGCTGCCGCCGTGGCCGGTTTGATGAAAACCCTGGCCGATCGAAAAGCCAAGGTGAACGCCATAGGTATCGTCGGTTTGGTTGAGAACATGCCCGGACGAGATGCCCAGCGCCCTGGAGATATTGTCGAGTCTCTTTCCGGTCAAACAATCGAGATCATCAACACGGATGCGGAAGGCCGGTTAGTTCTCGCAGATCTGCTTTGGTATGCGGAAGAAAAATACAAACCCGCATTCATGATCAATTTGGCGACTCTGACAGGCGCCATTATCGTTTCACTCGGGAAACATCACGCCGGATTGTTTTCCAATGATGACGAACTCGCAGAGAACCTGACTGAAGCCGGACAGGTTTCGGGGGAAAAAGTCTGGCGCATGCCTCTGGCTCCTGAATACGACAAGATGATCGATTCCAAATTTGCGGACATGAAGAATGTCGGGGGCAGGATGGCAGGTTCCATCACAGCTGCCCAGTTCCTGCAGCGTTTTGTCAAAGATACGCCCTGGGCGCATTTGGACGTTGCCGGTACAGCAATGGCTGCACCGAAATCAGATACCAATACCAGCTGGGGTTCGGGCTACGGTGTGCGACTGCTGGATCAACTCGTTTCAGACTATTATGAAGCTTGAGGTGAAACCGGGGGTGCAGAACCCAAACACGATCAGCTGGAAACTGATATAACCCAAATTTTCCATAATATATATTATGCGAATAAAGGGGATCGATGAAATCATGCGTAAAATGCTTAATTTTCTTTAAGAATTAGAGGTAATTCTGGCCAATGTCTGACAAAACGGGTTTGGCAGAAATTCTGAACAAACTGGAGCAAAACCGGCAATTGGACTCCAAATTCAACATCCTTGACCTCCTCAATGTTATGAGAGCCCTGAGAGATCCGGTCAATGGATGCCCCTGGGATGTTAAGCAGAATTTCGCCTCCATTGCTCCCTACACACTCGAAGAAGCCTATGAGGTTGTTGATGCCATCCACCGGGACGATTTAGCCAATCTTCGCGAAGAGCTCGGAGATCTGCTGTTACAGACCGTGTACCACGCCCAGATGGCGTCCGAGCTGGACCATTTCGACTTCGACGATGTTGTCGATGAGATTTGCCGTAAAATGATACGGCGTCATCCCCATGTGTTCGGATCTGCCGAAGAACGGGCTTCGGGAGTGAAACCGGGGTTCTGGGAAAAAGCAAAGTCCGAGGAAAAAAATAATGGCAGTGCCCATGTGGCCAAGGACGGAGGTACGTCTCGTCTCGCAGACGTCCCCCAGGCCCTCCCTTCCCTCAAATATTCGGTCAAGCTGCAGAAGGCGGCCGCTCGGGTCGGGTTCGACTGGCCGGATATCAACCCTGTCATGGCCAAGGTCGAGGAAGAATGGACGGAATTGAAGCAAGCGATTGCTGATGGTGATCAAAAGCATATTGCCGAGGAATATGGAGACCTGATGTTTGTGCTGGCGAATATCGCCCGGCATCTGGGAATAGACCCGGAGATCGAAACGCGCGCGGCGGCCAACAAGTTCAAGTCACGCTTTGATCGCATGGATCAGCGCGCACGCGACCAACAGCAGGATCTGACGGATCTCTCCCTTGAACAAATGGACGTGCTCTGGGATGCCATCAAGGTGACGGAGCGATCCTAGAAAGCTCTCTAATCAAGAAAACCTTCCTCAGACCGGTTCAGGCTGGCTGCCTATAGGCCGGTTGGAAATGAGCCGGCAGCGATTGCGCTTCAGTGTCGCTGTATCGGGATCTATTTTGGACCAAAATGCCGTAAAAGGATACCGTGCATTGGCAACTGACTCACGCATCGCAGGGTCTCAATCGACGGCGGTTATTTGTATGTTGCCGGACCGTTGTTTTAATTGCCCCAGCTTGTTGGGAGCGAATTTGACGGTCATGGAGCTATCTCCGTTTTCCAGGTAGGTGTTTTCCTGGACTTCGCCATTCTGATAAATCCAATTCAGCATCCGGCCTTCCGAACTGCCGAGAACAATCCGGACAATACGGTGATCCTCCTGCAGCAAATCATCGATCTGGGCTAAGAGCTCTGCAATGGATTGTCCATTGACGGCGGATATGGGGAACGTCGGAAGTTGCTGACGGGCGGCTTGATGGAAAAGTACGTCGCGTTCCTGGCTGTCCAGCAGGTCGATCTTGTTCCAAACTTCAACGAATTTGGCCGTGGAATTTTCCGGATCAACGCCGAGTTCCTTGAGAACCTGATAAACACTTTGACGTTGCTGCTCGCTTTCGGCGTGGTGAATATCCCTTACATGAAGAATGAGATCAGCCTCAATAACCTCTTCCAGTGTCGCCCGGAACGCGGCGATCAGAGTTGTTGGCAGATCGGATATGAAACCGACGGTATCCGACAAAATTATTTTCTGGCCGCTGGGTAAGACCACCTCGCGCATCGTTGGATCCAGCGTTTCAAACAAGGCATCGCGCGCAATCACATTCGCCTTGGTCAGCCGATTGAACAGCGTAGACTTGCCGGCATTGGTATAGCCAACCAGGGACACGACAGGATAAGGCACTCGTTTTCTTCCCCGGCGATGCAGGTCACGTGTACGCTTCACCCGGGCGATGTTCTTTTCAATGGATTTGATCCGTGTCTCGATCTGGCGGCGGTCCGCTTCAATCTGGGTCTCACCGGGGCCCCCCATGAAGCCGCCACCGCCACGCTGGCGTTCAAGGTGCGTCCAGGAGCGCACGAGCCGGCTTTTTTGATAGGTCAAATGCGCATGATCCACCTGCAACCGCCCCTCCCGGGTTTTGGCGCGGCGCCCGAATATTTCCAGGATCAATCCGGTCCGGTCGAGGACCTTGGTCGACCAAGCCCGTTCCAGATTTCGCTGCTGGACCGGTGTGAGTGAGAAATCAACAATGACGACTTCGATTTTTTGCGCCCGTATGATACCCCGGAGTT
>JANQOC010000581.1 GCA_028279265.1 Hyphomicrobiales bacterium | reverse complement strand
AGTTGTCGTCTTTGGAACGGCTCATTCATCAGAAAATACACGCAGAGTCGTCAATTTCCCTGTCGGATTATATGGAGCTCTGCTTATCGCATCCGGACTACGGCTACTATCAATGCCGACATCCTTTCGGCCGCGACGGCGATTTCATCACAGCCCCGGAAATATCGCAGATATTCGGAGAAATGATCGGAGTTTGGATCCTGAGTGTCTGGCAGCATCTGGGCGCGCCACCATCTCTCAATCTTGTCGAGGTCGGCCCCGGCCGGGGAACGCTGATGTCGGATATATTGCGCACCCTTGCTATTCGGCCCGAAGTACAGGACGGGGCCTCCATCCATCTTGTGGAGACCAGCACATCCCTGAGGGAGTGGCAAAAAAAGACTCTGTCCCAATGGGAAGGCAAAATCACCTGGCATGAAACGGTGACCACGCTGCCGCCGCAGACATCAATTCTGATTGCCAATGTATTTCTTGATGCCCTGCCCATTCAGCAGTTCGTCTTTGAGGGCGAAGGCTGGAGCGAACGGCGGGTTGCCCTTGATGATCAGCAACGGCTTGAATTCCGCGATGAACCTGTCGCTTTACCGGCTGCGGAACTCGAAACGGCAGCAACCCGTGGATGCAAGGCCGGTGATATTGTCGAAGTTCGCCCGGACGGTTCCCGCTTCTTGGAAGGCTGGGCGGACAGATTCGAAAACCAGAAGTTTGCCCTCTTGTTTATCGACTACGGATATGTCACCGACGTGTTTGGGGATACGTTGCAGGCCGTGCAGGACCACGAGTTCGTCGCGCCGCTGATTAATCCGGGCCAGGCGGATTTAACGTCTCATATCAATTTCGCCCAGTTTGCCCGGCAGGCGCGGTCAGTGGGTTTGAACTGTTTCGGTCCGATAACCCAGTCTCAGTTCCTGCTCTCCCTCGGTTTAAAGCAGAGGCTTGAGCAACTGGTTGCCCTGCGAATGCCGGAAAGCCGCGAGACGGAACGGTCCGAGACGCCAATGACCGACCCGGAAACACTGGCGACGGAACAGCTCATATCCGGTGCCAAGCGCCTGGTCGATCCAAATCAGATGGGCGATCTGTTCAAGGTTCTGGCCGTAACCTCAGGGGATATTGAAGACCTCTTGCCTTTTTCCAACTCATTGCCTTAGTTCTAATGCATCGCCTTAGCTGCAACAGCGGAATTTGACAGCGCACCTTTTCAGAAATCGAAACTCTATGGTCGACAAAATTGAATGTGAAATGATGACAGCCCAGTCCGGGGTCCGGCATGGCTTTTTTACCCGTCGAGGCGGGACATCAGAGGGCCTGTATACGTCTCTCAACTGTGGTCAGGGTTCTGCGGATCAATCATCAAACGTTCTGGAAAACAAAAACATCGTAGCGAAGGCTCTGGATTTGAGAATAGAAGATCTGCGAACCGTGCATCAGTTCCACAGCGCCGATGTTTACACGGTCACCGCAAACGACCCGCCGTCTCATCGGCCAAAGGCCGACGCAATGGTGACCCAAGTACCAAATGTGGGCCTCGGGATCCTTACAGCCGATTGCGCACCGGTCCTGTTCGCCGATGCCGATGCCGGAGTGATCGCCGCCGCCCACGCCGGTTGGAAAGGCGCACTACGAGGTGTGCTGCATCAGACCGTTGCTAAAATGGCACAGCTCGGAGCTCATCCGGATCGCATTTCGGCAACTGTCGGACCGACCCTGTCACAGGAAAACTATGAAGTCGGGCCTGAATTCCATCAGCAGTTTTTAGAACAAGGCCTTCAAAATGCCCGTTTTTTTATCCAGGGTAAGGAGGATCGATATCAATTTGATTTGCCGGGATTTATCGCTGAATCCCTGCAAAAAGCCGGAGTTATGAACATCTCAGACCTAGGCCTTTGCACTTATGGTAGCGAATCAGATTTCTTTAGTTATCGAAGGTCCGTTCATAAAAATGAAAGTGATTACGGACGGCAAATTTCAGTAATCGTAATGGAGTAGGTGCACGTTTAGCGAACGAGTTGGGCAGTGAAACGATGAAAATCGACTTCAGTTTACAGAAAGTCACTGGACGCTCATCCCAGAAAACGCTAGTTTTTTGGCATGTGGCGGCCCAAAAATTGTTCGGGGATTGGACAATTACTGTAAAGCAATTGCCGTTCTTTCGCGGGGTAATTGGCAAAAGGGGGGCGGAAAACGTCATGTACGTCGACGCTACAATCATTGGAATACGTGCGAAACGCGCGATACTCTTCACCGGTCTGGGACTGGTTTCGCTTGCCCTGGCAAGTTGCGGATCCAGTTCGGCCATCAATCTTGGAAATTTCGGCTTCGGTTCCGGCGAGCAGCAGGAAGCGAAAGCGAAACCGACCTCTGTGTCTTTCGCGCCGTTGATCGGTGCACCGGCAAATGTCTCCTCTGAGCTGACATCCTCTTTGACGTCAGAATTCCAGAAGAAACAGATTGCCGTCGTGAAAGACGGGGCAACGGCTCAGACCGGACAGATTACGGCCACAGCCCAGACGAATCAGGCCAACGCTAAGGCGACCGCGCAAAAGGTCTCGGCACAAATCAGTCCCGACTACACGATCCGCGGATACTTTGTGGCCTCGGCCGAAAGTAAGGGAACAAAGCTTTCCTACATCTGGGACATCCGGGACAAGGAAAACAAAGCCACGCACCGGATCAAGGGTGAAGAATTTGTTGCCGGTAAGAAAAGTACTGATCCATGGTCGATCGTCAAAAAAGACACGCTGGACAAGATCGCGCAGAAAACAGCAACCGATCTCGCCGCCTGGCTGCCTTCTCAGAAAAAACGTCCGGCAACAGCAAGTGTGGGCAACAACAAACCACAGCAGACGTCGGCCAATAGCGCCCAGAAGCCTGTCCAGACAGCTTCTATAAAGCCGGTGGCGACGGCGCCCAAGACCAATAAGCCATTGAAACCGGCCAAGCCAGTGCTGATGGCTGCCGTGCCTTCCGTCAAAGGGGCGCCCGGTGACGGCAATAAGACACTATCCGCGGCCCTTAGGAAACAACTGGCGGCCCGTGGTGTTCAGCTTGCCTCAACGGCAAGTACCCAAGGAGCCTACAAGGTTGTAGGCACGGTGAAGATGGGCAAA
>JANQOC010000486.1 GCA_028279265.1 Hyphomicrobiales bacterium | reverse complement strand
AGCCATACCGGCCAGCCTGCATCGAGATAGAAGATCGTCAGCGCACCGGCAACATTAATTACACTCATAAAAATCAGAGCTTGCTGGCCTGAAATAATTTTGTCGGCCGCATATCCGAATACAACCCGTCCGGTCACGCCGGCCATTTGCAGTGCTGCGAGGACGGCACCGGCGGCAATCAGGGTGAACCCGATTTGCGAGACCAGCATGGCCACGGTGAAGGTTACGAGGCATAGCTGTACGCCACCAAAAAACAGCCCCACCAATGAAAGCCAGAAGAGGTTCCTGTTTGTCAGGCAGAGCTTGAGACCGCGGAATGATTCGAGGTTGAGTCTCACATTCACATTGATCGGCGTTTCCCAACGGCGGCGCATGGGTTGCACAAGCACGATGAGCAGAAAGCACACAACCGCTCCTAGCAGCGGCGCGGCCTGCCAGTACGCATACTGGTTGATGGCCGGAACGATGAGACCGGCGCAGATACCGCCTGCGGGTACACCGGTTTGTTTGAGAGAAAAAACGATGTTCCGATAGTGGGGCGGCGTCGAGCCCATCAACACCTGGGAGGCGGCTGGATTTGTCATCCCATAGCCGACACCGATGAGTAACGAGCCCAATATGATGAACCACAGGGACGGCAATACCATGAATACGGCACCCACCGCGGAAAAAAGCAAACTGATCTGGCTTATGCGGATGGCGCCCCAGCGGTTCAGCTGATAGTCGGCTGTCGTCGCCGTCATGGCGGCTGCAACATAAATCAAGCTGATCTGATAGCCGATGAACTCCGTGGAAATACCATAGGCACTGGCAACCGAGGGGGCCGATACAGCGAGGGTAAGGCTGGTAAAGGTCACCGTAATCTGAATGATGATCAGAGTGACAATCAACAGCCAGAGTTCTCTGGAGAGTTTGTCCGGAAGAGCGTGTTCGTCACTGGTCATTTTTACTTGTCGCTTCATCCATCGCCACATTCCACCTTGCCCCTCGACGATCCTGATGCCAGGAAGTGCAACCCTTGCTTCACCCCTTGCCGTCGACGCAATCATTCATTTTCGAATTCCCGAGAACCTGACCTTATGCCGTGCCTGTCCATCCAGTTGTCAATTCGGGAATTGACCTCTTCCGGCACTTCCCAGGCGGCAAAATGGCCGACACCGCTGAAATAGGACAGTTCCGCATGGGGGGCATTTGCCTGAACAAATGATGCGTAGGCCGAACCGTCGCCGGGTTGAAGCGGTGTATATATCCGACTATCGATCTTGTCGGTAGACTGGATTACAAGAAGCGGCATGCGCGCCTGTCGAACGGCCTCTTCAACCGCATCATTGTCGAACTCGATGGTACTGCATCTGAGCTCCATGGCCGAGTCTTCGGGAACATCAAGGGCCCGCCTGACGAGTAGATTTCGAAATTCGGTATAACTCGGATTGGATACCATTGCCGAGAAGGTACGGGTAATAAAGTTCTCATATCCGATATTATTGACTTCATCCTTGAATTGCCGCAGGCAATCCGCCGTGCCGCCGGACGCCGTAATACGGCTGCCGTCGAGGAGGACCATGCCTCTGATTTTCTCGGGGATCTCCTGGGAGATGGCAAACAGAACGCGGGTGCCCATACTGTGACCGATGAGAACAACATTGTTAATCTCCCTGTCTTCGAGCAATTTGATACAGTCCTGCGCAAACAGTCTTACGGACAAGGTCTCCTGGGTCTGATCGGTTCCGCCATGCCCCCAAAATGTCGGTGCAATAACCCGATGCCGCTCTTGAAAATGATTGAGCTGGTGGCTCCAGTCGTCAGAAGCGCACAGAAATCCGTGAACAAACAGAATTGCCGGTGACCCTTGTCCCTGATCTATGATTTTCATTTCTCGTTGTCTTTTATCCAAGGATTCTACCCAAACGCATTTGGACCGAAGGTACTGGCTGAGTGATTGCCGGGCATGGTTCGCGAATTTACCTGTAAGAGACCCACATTGTCACCCCTTTGCCCGAGAGGCTGGACTCTGGAGTTTCATTTACACCGGCCTTCCCCTGATCGGCCGCAGACCGGCATTGTCAAAAGCAGCGCGGTGGATTCAAATAAGGAAATTTGGTACAAACGGAGCGATCCCGCCCGGCATTTGTCAATCACGGTCAGGCCGGGTAAGGGCCGCAGCAATTCATGGTACGGATTCGAAGAGGCTCATGATCAGGAGTGTGTAATGACGGGTGCGAGCGCCGAAGACAAATTGAACGAACATGCTGACGGAGACATGCTTCTGCGCGACCTGCAAGATGGCATCTGCACCCTTACCTTGAACCGGCCCCGGCAAAGGAATGCACTTTCCCGAGACCTGATCCTTGCCCTCATCCGTGAACTTGACGAAATTGCGCAGGACGCCGCCATTCGCGTTGTCATCCTCGCCGGAAACGGGCCCGTATTCAGTTCCGGCCATGATCTCCGCGAACTGCGGGACAACCCGTCGGAGAAATTTTATCGCCAGCTGTTTGAAGCCTGCAGTTCCCTGATGATGAAGATCATTACCCTGCCGCAGCCTGTGATCGCGCGGGTTCATGGTCCCGCTTCCGCCGCCGGGTGTCAGTTGGTGGCCACCTGTGACCTCGCCGTAGCGGCAAAAACCGCGACTTTTGCAACACCGGGGGTCAATATTGGACTGTTCTGCTCCACCCCCATGGTGGCGCTCTCAAGAAATGTCAGCCGCAAACACGCCATGCGCATGCTGCTTTCCGGTGAGCCGGTTTCAGCGGCACGCGCCCATGAGATGGGCCTAATCTCCGACGTTACCGAAACGGAAAATCTGGACACAGCCTGTTTGGAACTGGCGCAGCTGATTGCCTCCAAGTCCCGTCAGGCGGTGAAGATCGGCAAGGAGGCGTTTTATCGTCAGCTCGAACTTGGCATCAAGGAAGCCTATGACTTTGCCGGCGATGTCATGACGATCAACATGTCGAAAGAGGATGCGGCGGAAGGAATTGG
>JANQOC010000484.1 GCA_028279265.1 Hyphomicrobiales bacterium | reverse complement strand
CGGGATGCGCTCTAGCAGGTCTTCGATGCAACACCCGGTTAATCAAGACTGTCCTTGACGATCCAGTTGGATTTGAGATCGCAACCGCTATGCCGGATGACCTTTGCGATGGGGCAGGCCCGGTCCAGGTCGGCACTGACTTTTTCAATGGTTGCCGCATCGGCATCGGTCACCACGGAAATGTTCAGGGTTGCGCTGGGGAACGGTACTTCGACTTCCTCCACCAGGGCCGCCCCGCGCCGGTCAAAGACATAATCAAGCTTGATATCCATTTTCTCGATATTCATGCCGTGGCGTTCCGCGACCCTGTGGCCAATCACATTGGTGCAGCCGAGGAGGGCCGCCCACAATGTTTCCGTCGGCGTCAGCCCCGTATTGGTTCCGCCCCGGGCTTCCGGCTCATCGGTTGACTGCACAACGTCGCGAGCCTGGCAGTCGGTGCGTGCGTGACTGACACATTTGCCGGTCATCTCCAGATCGGCGGTTGCTTTAAAACCCTTGATCTCCTGAAATACCATTCATTCCTCCGGTTCAATTGAATTATAATTACGGACACGTTGTTCCTGTCATATACATGTTTGATCATCCGCACTAGACCGGATGGGCTCAGTTGACGCACATTTGTAATTGCGTTCCACCGGAACCAGGAGCCGCGCAGACCAAACCGTCAGGGGATTGCGTCGTTCAGGAACTGTTCAGGTCCAATGTTGGATAAGCCCGCTTGCTTTTCAGTGCGGTCGGCAACAGAAGTTGCGCGCGCGGAAAGCCGCATACAAGATTGAAATAAGAGTGTTTGAAACAAGCGTGTTTGACCTCGGAGAAAGTTGTACTGAGAATTGGTCGAGCGTTAAATCATTTGAGAGAGTGTCATGAGCGGGAACTTTGAACATCGGGATGTCGCCGGTGGAACGCCATTGAAAATCTGGAATAAGGGCGTCACCGTCGAAGAGGCTGCGATCCGCCAGCTGGAGAATGTCGCGCGCCTGCCCATCATTCATTCCCATGTCGCCGCCATGCCCGATTGTCATGTGGGCATCGGGGCCACGGTCGGTTCTGTCATTCCGACGAAGCAGGCGATCATTCCTGCCGCGGTCGGTGTCGATATCGGTTGCGGTATGATGGCCTGGAAGCTTTCCCTGACCGCCGATAAGCTCCCGGACAAGCTGTCGCGTCTGCGCGACGAGATCGAGCGCAGCGTCCCCCACGGCATGGTCAGTGTCAAAGGGCGTGCCCGGAAAGGCGGATGGCAGAACGTACCGGCGTCCGTGAATACCCGTTGGGGGCAATTGCACGATCGCTATCGCACCCTGGTTCGGAAGCATCCGAAAATCTCCCATCGAAAGCCCCTGGAGCAGTTGGGGTCCCTGGGGAGCGGTAATCACTTCATCGAAGTCTGCGTCGATGACAACGACTATATCTGGGTCACCCTTCATTCCGGCTCACGTGGTCCAGGCAACAATATCGGTCGCTATTTCATCGAACGGGCGAAGGAAGACATGCGCCGTCACGACCGCAATTTGCCGGACACGGACCTGAGTTACCTCTCGGAAGGCAGCGACCTCTTTGACGACTATATCGAGGCCCTGCTATGGGCCCAGGATTATGCCCTGGAGAACCGGCACGCGATGATGGAGTTTGTCATTCTCGTCCTGAAGAAACATCTGCCGAAGTTTAAAATCAGCGAAAAAGTCGTGGATTGCCACCACAATTACGCGGCCCGGGAAGTGCACTTCGGGGAGGAGGTCTGGATCACCCGCAAGGGCGCTGTAAGGGCGCGGGATGGCGACCTCGGCATTATTCCGGGGTCCATGGGTGACGGATCCTATATTGTCCGCGGCAAAGGCGAAAATGACAGTTTCTGCTCATGTTCCCACGGAGCAGGCCGTCTCATGTCGCGTACAGAGGCCCGCAATGCCATTACGCTCAAAATGCACCGGACCGCCACCGAAGGCATCGAGTGCCGCAAGGACCGGCACGTGCTTGATGAAAGCCCGGCCGCCTACAAGGATGTGGAAGCCGTGATTCGGGCACAGACGGATCTCATTGATGTCGTTCACACCCTGCGGCAGGTCGTGAACGTCAAGGGATGAGACCTTCGCCACGGAAGCCTTTAGCGTGAAATCACGAAATACATGCCGGCGGCAATGAGCACGGTCGCATAGATGTGGAAGAGGAGAAGCTGCTCGCCGAGAAAGGCGATGGCCAGACCGGTGGCGAATATGGGGATGAGATTGATGAAAATCGAAGCCTTTGTCGGTCCGACGATGCGCAGGGAGTGACTCCACATGGCGATAGACACGGCGGAAATCACAATACCGAGAAAAAGTATGATCCAGATTGAAAACGGGGTGATCGGTAAAGGTTCGAAATAGAGCGACTCGATGATGAAAAAGGGAAGCAATACCAGGCTGCCCAGGAAAAACACGCAGAATACGATGGCCGGCAGTCCGATTTCCCTGGGGGCCTTGTGTATCAGGGCCGCGTAGACGGACCAACCCAGGACGCCGACAAGGACGATGATATCGCCGATGTTGAATGAGAATGTCAGGAGTGCGGCGAAGTCCGAACGCGTGATAACCAGAATAACGCCAAACATGCCGAGGCATATGCCGAAAAACTGTTTGGGAGTAACTTGTTCCCGGGCCAGGAACCAGGCCGGTATGACGGTCAGAAGTGGCTGGGCCGCATTAATCAGAGCCGTATTGATGGCCGTTGTGTAGTTCAACCCCACGAACAGGAGGGTTGAGCTGCCGACCTGCAATATTCCAAGGAGCAGCAGCAGGCCCAGATTTTTACGGATCAGCGGCATGTGTTTGCGCAACAGGGGCCAGGCGAGGGGGAGTATCGCCAGGGCGGCAACAATCCAGCGGCAGAAGGAGACACCGACCGGCGGCAATATCTCGTTGATCCCCCGGCCGACAACCGTACTCAGCGCCCACAGGAAAGTCGTGAGTACGACCATCGCGTAAGCCAGCTGTGGCGACTCCGCTACTTTTGAATTTGTGCTCAAGAGGATTGACTCGCAGCCCTAGTCTTTGGATCCGACGGCGACAACAAGATTTTGAGGGTGATATTCTTCCTCGTGTCCGAGGTCATCCGGATTGCCACTTTGGCATATCCTCACCTTTTTTCCAAGGCGGGTGCGGGCGCTTTCATGTATTGATTCATTGATCGTCACCCGGTTCTCCGGAACCCAGTTGGTACGCCAGGGGCCGAGCAGCAGGCGGCGCCATCGCGGCACGGCTTTCATATTCTGCTGGATAAGACGGACAAAGGGAAAGCCGCGTCCCAGCCGGTAGAAGCCCTGTTGGGAATCATACTGACGGCCAAGGGGATCGGGTTTCAGGTCGGCACCCAGTTCGAAAGACAGGCCGGTGGTCTCGGCAACGCGCTCCGCCATCCAGATCAGGGTGATATCCGAGAGGCCGCAGTCGGAATATCCACCCCCCACATTCACATGACTGCCGGCAAACCAAACCTGCTCGACAATCTGGTCGCCCGATGGTTTCTGATTTTTCTTCTTTGTCCAAAGCGTCGGTGAAAATGGCCCCCGGCACTCATCGATGGCCAGGGCATGGAGGGCGACGTCGATCTGGCTGTTGAGATGCGAGTTATGAAATCTGAAGCGCCGGTTAAAGCGCAGTCCGCCGAGATAGGGGATGCCCAGATTGCCAACCGTATCCCAGATGCCGAGGCAGCGGACCCGCTGCGGCCAGTGCGCGATCGCCCGGATGTTTTTAAGTTCCCGGTCCTGTTTCTCTGTCCGGTTGTGCAGATAGTGGCGCCAGATGCGGGGAAATTCGCTGATCCTGTCCTCGGGCAGGACTCCGTAATGGGTTACCACATGGGCAAAACTGCGGGCCTGGAAGGCACCGCGGGAAAAGCCGAAGACGAATATTTCATCCTCAGGAGAAAACTGTTCCACGAGTTGCCGGTAAGCTGACTGAATCTTGTCGCTGACCTCCAGTCCCACCGCCCCTTTGACGAAGTTGCGAAAATCCGGAGCGCCGTCGTCTGATGTTTCGCGGGCGTTCTCCGTGCCGATCCCGGTGATATAGATGGGGATTTGTTTGACACCGGTGGCGTCTTCAGCCTTCACCGCGTTGTAAAGTTTGTAGACATTGGTTTTGGTCGCGTCCCCGGGATTTGTTCCGTCATCCCAGGTTCCATCGAAGAAAATGGCAATGCGTTTCATGCGAACTAAATTCCAGAACATTCATTGGGATCAATAGTTCGGAACATAGCCTGAATGCTCTTGTCAGGGGATATAATTTGTCACTGTTTCACAAAAATCAGCTGCGGAAGAGGTTTTAGAAAAAA